>CAIYSH010000048.1 GCA_903928755.1 uncultured Alphaproteobacteria bacterium
GAAGGGTGCGGTCATTGCCCGCGCCCGGGGCATTGAAACCCGCGACCAGGCCGAAGCTCTGAGGGGCCTGACCCTGCACGTCCGGCGTGACGATCTTCCCGCGCCGGAAGACGACGACGAATTCTATCTGGCCGACCTCATCGGACTGAAGGTCGAGTCTCCGGATGGCGAGGCCCTGGGTCTGATCAAGGGTGTGCAGGACTTCGGTGCCGGAGACCTGCTCGAGATCCAGCCCGCCAGGGGGCCCAGCTGGTGGCTGCCCTTTACCCGCGAGGCCGTGCCTCAGGTCCTCATTGCCGAGGGCCGGATCATCGCCGTCAAACCTGACGAAACCGAATAGTCCAACGGGTCGGCTTCCAGATCCGACCCTGACAGATCAGGTCGGCTTCCGCATCCGGATCAGCCCTTCCTGGGCCACGCTGGCTACCAGCTCTCCTGATTGCGTATAGACCGAACCCCGGATGAACCCCCGGCCGCCAGAGGCACTGGGGCTGTCATGGGTGTAGAGGTGCCAGTCATTGAAATTGACCGGCTTGTGGAACCACATGGCGTGATCCAGGCTCGCGGATTGGAAGCCCTTGGTCTGCCAGTGAACCCGATGCGGACGCATGGCCGTGGCCAGCAGGCCCATGTCCGACGCATAGGCCAGGAGCACCTGGTGCATGTGCTGGTCGGCACCGATCGGGGCCTTGGCGCGGATCCAGGTCTGGCTCTCAGGTTTGCGGGCCTCCGGAGGCTTGCCGTCGAAGAAGGACGAGCCGTCGACGGGGCGCATTTCAATGGGGCGCGGCCGGGTGGCCCACTTCCGGGCTTCTTCCGGCATTTTGGCGACCATGGCCTTCATGGCTTCGGTCTCATCAAGCAAGGCGTCAGGGCCCGGGACATCGGGCATGTCTGATTGATGTTCAAACCCGTCCTCGGCCACCTGGAAGGACGCCGCGAGATTGAAGATCTGCTGGCCGTGCTGGATCGCCACCACCCGGCGCGTCGTGAAGGAACCGCCGTCCCGTGACCGGTCCACCTCATAGATGATCGGAACCCTCGGGTCCCCCGGCCGGATGAAATAGCAATGCAGGGAGTGACAGATCCGGTCTTCAACCGTCTCGTAGGCGGCCAGCAGGGACTGGCCTATGACCTGGCCGCCAAAGATCCGGCCCGGGCCGTCATCGGGCGACACCCCCCGGAAAAGGTTCAGCTCAAGACGCTCAAGGGCCAGGGTCTCGGTGAGGTCTTCAGGGGTGTCCATGGACGCTCTCAATGGATGCTGCACTGCGGAATGGGTGGAATTAGGCGTAACTTCCGGTGGCCGCAAGGCTGCGGACTCCACATGAAGGCTTCAATTGCCTGCCGTCTTGGGTCATTAGCCCCGGATCATGTCCTTTGACGCCACAGTCCTGACCATGTTTCCCGATGCCTTTCCCGGGCCGCTGGGCGTTTCCCTGATCGGCACCGCCTGGAAGGAAGCCGGACTCTGGAGTCTGGAAACGCTGGACATTCGGCAGTTTTCCACAGATAAGCGCGGCTTCCTCGACGACACCCCAGCGGGTGGCGGACCTGGACAGGTCATGCGGGCGGACGTCATCGCAGCAGCGCTGGACAGCGTTGAGCTTCGGGGGCGGCCGCTTCTGTATATGAGCGCCCGGGGTCAACCCCTGACCCAGGCGCGGGTAAAGACCTGGGCCGAGGGGCCGGGACTGATCGTCCTGGCCGGTCGGTTCGAGGGGGTGGATCAACGGGTGCTGGACGCCCGCGGGTTTGAGGAGGTCTCCGTCGGAGACGCGGTTCTCGCCGGTGGCGAGGCGGCGGCCATGGTGGTGATCGAAGCGTGCGTAAGGCTGGTGCCCGGAGTTCTCGGCGCGGCACAGAGCCTCAGTGAAGAGAGTTTCGAGGACGGGCTTCTGGAGCATCCGCAGTACACGCGACCGCGGCGCTTTGAAGGCCTTGATATCCCCGACGTGCTTTTGAGCGGTCATCATGCCCAGGTGGGCAAGTGGCGGCAGGCCCAGCGGGAGCAGACCACGCGGGAGCGGCGGCCGGACTTGTGGGCGCAGCATCTCGCCAATCAACAGGCAAAGGGCGATTAAGCCCGGAAGACAAGGAATGAAGCCATGAACCTGATCCAGACCCTGGAAAAGGAAGAAGCCGACCGTTTGGGCGCTGCCCGGTCGACACCGGAATTTCAGCCGGG
Source organism: uncultured Alphaproteobacteria bacterium (assembly GCA_903928755.1). Classification (GTDB taxonomy): domain Bacteria; phylum Pseudomonadota; class Alphaproteobacteria; order Caulobacterales; family Caulobacteraceae; genus Phenylobacterium. The sequence goes on from CAIYSH010000048.1 coordinate 2,189, forward strand.
CGATACCGTCCGCGTCAATGTGAAGATCAAGGAAGGCGAACGCGAGCGCGTTCAGGCCTATGAAGGTGTCTGCATTGCCCGTCAGGGTGGTGGCATCAATGAGAGCTTCACGGTCCGCAAGATTTCCTTCGGCGAAGGCGTGGAGCGGGTTTTCCCGATCTACTCGCCGATGATCGACTCCATCGAGGTCAAGCGTCGCGGCGTGGTCCGTCGCGCCAAGCTCTATTATCTGCGCGATCGCCGCGGAAAGTCCGCCCGGATCGCCGAGCGTCAGATGAACCAGGCACCCAAGGAAACCACCGAAGGCTGAGGCCGTCGGTAAGATCTTTCCGATCCAGTAGCGGCGACCCTTTTCAGAAGGGCCGCCGTTTCTGTTTGGTGTCCCCTTCCAATTCGGTCATCGTGCGCCAGGAGGCTCTGTGAGCTCAGTCGCCCCGAAACCTGAAGCCGACCGCCCCATTCTGCTCACTGGCGGAACAGGTCAGGTCGGCATGGCCTTGCGTCGGCTGTCGGGCGAAGGGTTCCAGATCCATGCGCCCGTCCGCGGCGAGCTGGACCTTGGCGACCCGGAGGCGATTGAGGCCATGATCGCCAGCCGCCCCTGGCGGGCTGTCATCAGCTCGGGCGCCTATACAGCTGTCGACAGGGCCGAAACCGATATCGAGACAGCCTGGGCGGTGAACGCCCGGGCCCCCGCTGCCCTGGCTGTCGCCTCAGGGCGTGCCGGAATTCCCATCCTGCATCTGTCCACCGATTTTGTCTTCGCCGGAACCAAGGCGAGCCCCTATCTGGAGAACGACCCGGTTGGCCCCCTCGGGGTCTATGGGGCCTCGAAAGCCGCGGGCGAAATGGCGGTCGCCTCGGCGAATCCGAGACATCTGATCCTGCGGACCGCCTGGGTTTTCAGTCCGGATGGCAATAATTTCGTCAAGACCATGCTGCGTCTTGCCGAGATCCGTGACGAGGTTTCCGTGGTCAATGACCAGCTCGGCTGTCCAACCAGCGCAGACGATATCGCCGTGGTCATCAAGAGCCTGCTGACCCGCATGGAAGCAGATCAACCCCCCCGGGGTATCTACAATATGGTCAATTCAGGCGAGGCCAGCTGGCATGATCTGGCCGGGGTCGTATTCGCTCAGGCGCAGGCTGCGGGCCGAAGGATCCCTGAGCTGAAAGCCATTCCCACCAGCGGTTATCCCACCCCGGCCCGGCGGCCGGGAAATTCCCGGCTGGACACCAGCCGGTTGACGCGCGATTTCGGTCTCAGGCTCCGTCCCTGGCAGGAAGCTGTCAGGGATGTGGTATCGGCCCTACTGGCCCAACCCGCGACACAGGAACGGTCATGAAGGGCATCATTCTTGCCGGTGGATCGGGCACGCGACTGCACCCGGCCACCCTGGCGGTAAACAAGCAGCTGCTGCCGATCTATGACAAGCCGATGATCTATTATCCGATGTCGGTGCTGATGCTGGCCGGTATTCGGGAAATCCTGCTGATTTCGTCGCCGGAATATATCGAAAACTACCGGCGCCTGTTTGGCACCGGCGAGGATCTCGGCCTTGAAATCCAGTACAAGATCCAGCCAAGCCCGGATGGTCTGGCCCAGGCCTTCGTGCTTGGTGAGGACTTCATCGGCAACGACAGGGTGGCCCTGGTGCTGGGAGACAATATCTTCTTCGGTGCCGGCATGTCGGCCCTGCTGGCCCGGGCGGTGCAGCGCGAACAGGGTGCAACGGTCTTTGCCTATCAGGTGGATACACCTGAGGCCTATGGCGTGGTTGAGCTGGACAGGGATGGACGGGCGATCAGCCTGGAGGAAAAACCCCAGGCCCCCAAGTCACGGCAGGCGGTGACCGGGCTCTATTTTTATGACAACCGGGTTGTTGAGCTGGCCAAGCAGGTCAAACCTTCCGCCCGGGGTGAATACGAAATCACCGATCTCAACCGTGCCTATATGGACATGGGTGAGCTCTATGTAGAGCAGCTTTCACGGGGCTATGCCTGGCTTGATACCGGGACGCACGAGAGCCTGATCGAAGCTTCCGAATTTGTCCGGGCCGTCCAGAAGCGCCAGGGTGTCCAGGTGGCGTGCCTGGAGGAAATTGCCTTCCACAATGGCTTCATCACCCGCGATCAGCTGAAGGCCCGCGGCGAGGTTTTCGGCAAGACCGCCTATGGGCGCTACCTGCTGGATGTGGTGACCCAGGCCGGGGGCTGAGACGGTTCAGCGTTTCTTTTGTTCGGCCAGGAAGGCCGAAAGCCCTTCTGCCAGATGGTCGAACATCAGCCGCATGCGCCGGGAGCCCTTCAGGTTTTCATGCATGGCGACCCAGACCTCCAGGTCGAAATGGAAGGCGTTAGGCATGACGGGCACCAGGCCCCAGCGTCGGGCCAGGGTATCCTGCACCGCGCCTATGCCAAGGCCCGCGCGAACCGACGCCACCTGCGCCACATTGTTGTCCGTGCGCACCTGGAAGGTATTCCGATCGATTTCGATGCTGCCGAAGTCCACATGGCGCAGGGCCTCGAGGTCAAGGCGTTCCCGGTCATAGCCGATCAGGGTGTGACCCTGACGAAGCGCCTCAAAGTCGGCCGGAATTCCATGCCGCGCCACATAGGCTTCCGAGGCGTAGAACCCCATCCTGATCGCGCCGATTTTCCGGGCCACCAGGGCACCCTGGCCAGGCCTGATCATCCGGATGGCGATGTCCGCATCCCGGTGGGACAGGTCTTCGGTCTTGTCGGAGAGCACCATCTCCAGGACGATGTCCGGGTGCTTTTCGTGGAAGCTGGCGAGGATGGGGGGCAGGACTTCCACCCCCATGAACTCACTCACCGCAACCCGGACCACCCCCTTTTCGCCATCTGCGGCACCCGAGGCATCGCGTAGGGCGGCACTGGCCGCTGCGGCCATTTCATCCAGGTGATGGCGGAGGGTTTCTGCAAGATCCGTCGCCGTCAGGCCTTTGGAGCTGCGCAGGAACAGGGGCGCACCGAGGCTGTGTTCCAGAGACTCGATATGTCGTCCCAAAGTCGGCTGGGTCAGTCCCCGGGCCCGGGCAGCGGCCGAGAAGCTGCCGGTCCGCAGGACGGCGTACAGGCTCTGATAGAGGTCCCAGGCGGGTTCTGTGCTCATGCGATTATGAATATCAGAGGTCCATTAAAGCGCAATTACGCAGACCAGAATGGGGCAGACGGTCGACACGGAACAATCCCTGTGGGCCAGGACGGCATGGCCCGGAAGTGGGCCGGCGCAGGCAGCCTGCCGGGAAAATCTCGCGGGTGTCGCTGCCATGCGGGCAAAAACGACTTCACAGGCTTACCCATCCCGCTCTAGATGCCGCCCATGTCCGGCAAGACCCTTTATGACAAGATCTGGGATGCGCACCTCGTCGCCGAACAGGACGGCGAGGCCATCCTTTATATCGACCTTCATCTGATCCATGAGGTCACCACCCCCCAGGCTTTTGCAGGCCTGCGGGCCGATAAACGGCGGGTCCGGCGACCCGACCGCACCCTTGCCGTGGCCGACCACAACATCCCGACCGAGGGACAGGCCCTGGGTGTCGGTGCCGTGGCCGATGAGGAGGCCCGCCTGCAGCTCCAGACCCTGGAGCGCAATGTGGCAGACTACGGGATCGCGTTCTTTCCCATGGGCGACATCCGCAATGGCATCGTCCATGTGGTGGGGCCTGAGCAGGGGCGGACCCAGCCGGGCATGACCATAGTCTGCGGTGACAGCCACACCTCGACCCACGGGGCCTTCGGAGCCCTGGCCCACGGCATAGGCACCTCCGAGGTCGAGCATGTCCTGGCCACCCAGACCCTGCGCGCCAAGAAGGCGAAGAACATGCGGGTGACCATCAACGGGACCCCGGCACCGGGCGTTGGTGCCAAGGACTTTGCCCTGGCCGTGATCGGCGAGATCGGTACGGCAGGTGGCACGGGCTATGTGATCGAATATGCCGGTGAGGCGGTGCGCGCCCTGTCCATGGAAGGCCGCATGACCCTGTGCAACCTGACGATCGAGGGGGGTGCCCGGGCAGGCCTGGTGGCGCCTGACCAGACCACCTTTGCCTATCTGATGGGCCGCGCCGCCGCCCCCAAGGCGGGCGCATGGGACATGGCGCTCAGCTACTGGAAGACCCTGATCACGGACGAAGACGCCCGGTTCGACCGGGAAGTCGTTCTGGATGCTGCCGACATTGCCCCTCTGGTTACCTGGGGCACCAGCCCTGAGGACGTGGTCGCGGTGACGGGCGTCGCGCCAAGCCCTGATCAGGCCTCCACGCCCGACAAGAAGGCGGCCGTAGAGCGGGCCCTGGACTATATGGGCCTGACCGCAGGCCAACCGGTTACGGAAGCCAGGGTCGATGTGGTCTTCATCGGATCATGCACCAACAGCCGGATCGAGGACCTGAGGTCTGCCGCGGCGATCATTGAGGGCCGCAAGGTGGCCGACCATGTCCGCGCCATGGTGGTCCCCGGATCCGGACTGGTAAAGGCCCAGGCAGAAGAGGAAGGCCTGGACGCCATCTTCATCGCTGCGGGTTTTGACTGGCGGGAGCCTGGCTGCTCCATGTGTCTGGGCATGAACCCCGATCGTCTGGCACCGGGTGAACGCTGCGCGTCCACCTCCAACCGCAATTTCGAGGGTAGACAGGGGCGCGGCGGGCGCACCCATCTGATGAGCCCGGCCATGGCTGCCGCTGCGGCGGTCGCCGGCCATATCGTCGATGTCCGGACCTTCCTGCCAACCGGGACCCCGGGATGATCACCCAGATCGACCACATCGCCCTGGCAGTGCACGATCTCGACAGTGCCATGGATGCCTATCAGCGCATGCTTGGGCTTGAGCCCAACTGGATCGGTGGGGATGGCGGTGCCCGGCATGCCTGGTTCCAGTTGCCCAACATGGCCCTGGACCTCATCAGCCCAAGCGGCGAGGGGGCCTTTGGCGGTGTCATCCGCACTCACCTGGAGGCCCATGGCGAAGGCCTTTGGGCCCTGGCCTTTACCAGCGACAATGCGGCGGCCGATCAGGCCCTGATGGCCCGTCGGGGGCTTTCGGGGACGGGACCGTCTTCAACCCGGTCAACCCATGATGACGGGCGCAAACGCGACTGGAACATCAGCGCCCTCAAGGGTGAGGATACGGCCGGGATCAACATCCTGCTGGTTGATCCGCCCCGGGATGGCCAGGCCTGGCCCCTGTCGGCAGTCGTCGCGCCCGGACCGGTCACCGAGCTGGACCACATTGTCATCCGCACGCCGAACCCCGACCGGGCCCTGGGCATTTACGGCGCCAAGCTTGGCCTGGATCTGCGTCTCGATCGCTCCAATACCGACTGGGGGGTCCGTCAGCTGTTCTTCAGGTGCGGCACCGGGATCGTCGAGTTCGGGGCCAGCCTGAAGCATCCTGCCAGTGACGCCGCCGACAGCTATGGCGGTCTGGCCTGGCGGGTCGCCGATGCTGACGCGGCACGGGAACGGTTGTTGACCGCTGGTTTTGATGTTTCCGACATCCGCACGGGGCGCAAGCCCGGCACCAGGGTTTTAACCGTCCGGTCCGGGGTTCCCGCTGGCCCGGCCCTGCTCATTGAACAGAACGCTCCCGCATGAAAGCCTTCACCCGTCTCGACGCCCGCGCCGTCCCCCTGCAGATCGCCAATATCGACACCGACCAGATCATCCCCAAGCAGTTCCTCAAGACGGTGGAGCGGGAGGGTCTGTCCAAGGGTCTGTTCTACGACTTCAGATTCGATCCGGAGGGCCGGGAAAAGCCGGACTTCATCCTCAACCGCCCGGAATACCAGGGTGCCGGTGTTCTGGTGGCCGGGGATAACTTCGGTTGTGGGTCGTCCCGTGAGCATGCCCCCTGGGCCCTGCTGGACTTCGGCATCAGCTGCGTGATCTCCACAAGCTTTGCCGACATTTTCTATAACAACTGCTTTCAGAACGGCCTGCTGCCGGTGGTGCTGAAGCCCGAGGACGTCTCGACCCTGATGGACGAGGCCAAGGGTGGCAACCACATGGTCAGCATTGACCTGGAGGCCCGGACCGTGACCTCGCCCTCCGGCCGGACCTTTACCTTCGAGATCGATGCCCAGCGCCGGACCAAGATGCTCAAAGGTCTCGACGCCATTGGCGAGACCCTGACGGCTGCGGCTGATATCGACGTCTACGAGGCCAGACGGGCCCTGGACCAACCCTGGCTGGAACGCACATGACCGACCTTCTTCTTCTGCCCGGCGACGGTATCGGCCCCGAAGTCATCGCCCAGGTCCGTCGGGTGGCCCAAAGCCTGACCCCGCACCTGAAGCTGGACGAGCGCCTGTTTGGCGGTTGCAGCTTTGACGCTCACGGCGTGCCCCTGACCGACGAGGCCCTTGAGGCCGCAAAGGCCTCCCGCGCCGCCCTGATGGGGGCGGTGGGTGGCCCACAATGGGCCGGCGCGCCTCGGGACAAGCGGCCGGAAGCAGGTCTCTTGAACCTGCGGGCGGGGATGGAGGTCTTTGCCAACCTGCGGCCCGCCCTGTGCTTCCAGCCCCTGGCCGACGCCTCAAGCCTCAAGCGCGAGCTGGTGGAAGGCCTGGACTTCATGATCGTCCGGGAGCTGACCGGTGGCATCTATTTCGGCAGCCCGCGTTTCATCGAGGACCTGCCCGGCGGCGGACGCCGCGCTGTGGACACCCAGGTCTACACCACCGCCGAGATCGAGCGGGTCGCCCGGGTCGCCTTCGAACTGGCAAGGGGTCGCCGGAACAAGGTCCACTCGGCCGAGAAGTCCAATGTCATGGATTCCGGCCTGCTGTGGCGCGAAGTGGTCACGGATCTGCACCGCCGCGAATATTCCGATGTCCAGCTCGAGCACATTCTGGCCGACAATGCCGCCATGCAGATCGTCAAGGCGCCCAAGCAGTTCGACGTCATGGTCACAGACAATCTGTTCGGCGACATATTGTCCGATGCGGCGGCCCAGCTGACCGGGTCGCTGGGCATGCTGCCCTCCGCCGCCCTGGGGGTCGCCGGCAAGCCGGGCCTCTATGAGCCCATCCACGGCTCGGCACCCGACATTGCCGGCCAGGGCGTGGCCAATCCCCTGGCGGCGATCCTGTCCTTTGAAATGGCCCTGCGCTGGTCGCTCAATGAAACGGGCGCGGCAGATCATCTGAAGGTCGCCGTGATCCGCGCCCTGGAGGACGGGGCCCGCACCCGTTATCTGGGCGGCGCGCTGTCCACGGTTCAGATGGGGGATGCGGTTCTGGCCGCCCTGGACGCGACCGCCGCCTAAAGGCGGCGGTATTCCATCATCGAACCGTCCTGGAGCTTGCCCTTGAGGCCGGCCCAGACGCCTGAAGCGTCATACCAGTCGTCAATCTCGGTCTCGCCCCGGATCGCCCACAGCTGGGCGTCAATCTTGCGGCCATTGGCCAGGGCGATCTGCGAGGCGCCCTTCCGGCTGGCGGATACCTTCAGCATCTTGCCTTCCTGGGGATTGAACAGGGGCTTTCCGAAGACTTCGGAATTCCAGTGGGTGAAGGGCGCGGCAGCTGGCGGTGCAGCGACGGCGCCCTTGAGGGTTTCGATGGTCAGGCCGTCCGCCGAGCGCCGGGCGGTGACCTTTTCCCGCTTGCCGTTGGAATTGGTGCTGGTGTCGAGGCTGGCGAACCGCCCGCCCGTCCAGCGTTCGACGGCATGGTGGGTGTAGCGATATACGGGGACCGGCCCCAGTCGCACCTGCATGGAGACATCGGTCGTCACCACCGGGGCTGAGGGGTCGCCCGTGAACACCATCAGGTGCTCGCCGACCTTTACCTCATTGCGATAGACGGCGAAGGCCAGTCTCCCGCTGGCTGGACCGGCGGCGAGGGCGGAGGGCGCGGCCAGGGAAAGACCGGCGGCGAGCAGGGTGCGGCGCGAACAGATCATCACGTCTCCTTCAGCGGCACATACGGCGCAGGTTTCATGTCCGCCGGACAGGCATGGGCGAATTCGGGTTAACCCGACCTTTCCCGACTTCGACCCGACTGCCGTCATGGTATCATCCTTCGATGACTTGGGAGGGCGCCATGACGGATGCAAGGCCTTGCTGGCTGGTGAAGTCAGAACCGGGCACTTACAGCTTCGAGGATCTGGTGCGGGACGGACGCACGGTCTGGGATGGCGTGCGCAACAATGCTGCGGCCCTGCACCTGAAGGCCATGCAGGTCGGCGATCAGGTCTTCTTCTATCACTCGCAGGAAGGCCTTGCGGTGGTGGGGGTTGCTGAGGTGGCCAGAACCGCCTTCCCCGATCCCTCAGACGCTGCGGGACGATTTGTGGCTGTGGAGCTGACGCCAGTCCGTCCCCTGCCCCGGCCCGTATCCCTGGTGCAGATGAAGGCCAATCCCGCCCTGGCGGACATGGCCATGCTGAGGCAGTCACGGCTGTCGGTTTCCCCGGTCAGCCCTCAGGCCTGGGCTGAAATCCTGCGCATGGCTGGCGAGGCTTGAACCCCCGAGATTGCATTTGGCGCCCCCCCGGCGTAGACGGACGCTCCTTTTAAATCGGGAGAGACCACGATGGGCTATCGCGTCGCCGTCGTTGGGGCCACGGGTAATGTGGGCCGCGAAATGTTGAACATCCTGGAGGAACTCGAGTTCCCCATAGACAGGATCCACGCCATCGCCAGCCGCAAGTCCATCGGGGTCGAGGTCTCCTTTGGCGACAAGATCATAAAGTGCGAGGACATTGAACAGTTCGATTTCTCGAGGGTCGACCTGGTGCTGATGAGCGTTTCGGGCAGTTTCTCCAAGATCTGGTCGCCGAAGATCGGCGAAGCCGGACCGATCGTGATCGACAATTCCTCGGCCTTCCGCATGGACCCTGACGTCCCCCTGATCGTGCCGGAGGTGAATCCGGATGATGTGGAATGGGCCGACCGCAAGAACATCATCGCCAATCCCAATTGTTCAACGGCCCAGTTGGTCGTGGCCCTGAAGCCGTTGCACGACCGGGCCCGGATCAAGCGCGTGGTGGTGTCGACCTATCAGTCGGTATCCGGCGCGGGCAAGGAAGGCATGGACGAACTGTGGGATCAGACCAAGGGTGTCTTCGTCCTGGGTGCCCCGGAACCCAAGAAGTTCCCCAAGCAGATCGCCTTCAATGTCATTCCTTTCATCGGGGCCTTCAACGAGGATGGCTATACCGATGAGGAAGCCAAGATGTGGAATGAAACCCACAAGATGATCGACCCGGAGATCAAGCTCACCGTCACCTGCGTGCGGGTACCGGTGATGGTCGGCCATTCCGAAGCGGTGAATGTCGAGTTCTGGGAACCCCTGGACGAGGAAGAGGCCCGCGACCTGCTCCGCGAAAGCCCGGGCATCATCGTGGTCGACCAGCGCAACGACAAGGGCTACATCACCCCCAAGGAGGCCCAGGGCGAATTCCCGGTCTTCATCAGCCGCATCCGCAATGACACCACGGTGGAATACGGTCTGAACATGTGGGTCGTGGCCGACAATCTGCGCAAGGGCGCGGCGTTGAATGCGGTGCAGATCGCCCAACTGCTGCATGAGCGCGGTCTGATCCGCCAGGCCGCCCTCGGCTGAGGCGGAGCTCGCACACAGGATGACAACCCATAAGCCCGCGACACCTCTGATTGCGGGGGTCGCCTGTTACCTGATCTGGGGTTTTGTGCCCCTGGTCTTCCAGGCCATGGACCGCCTGGGCATGGGGTCCTGGGAGATTCTGGCCCACAGGTCCATCTGGGGGGCGCCCACGGCCCTGCTGTTTGTCGTGATGGCGGGCCAGTTGCCGCAGGTCCGCGCTGTCTTCCGCAATCCACGACTGCTGGCCGGTCTTTGTCTCTCGGCCCTGCTGATCGGCTCCAACTGGGCCCTCTATGTCTGGGCTGTGAATTCAGGCCGCGTCCTCGAGACCAGCCTCGGCTATTATCTGACCCCCCTCCTGAACATGGCTGCCGGTGTGGTCTTCTTCCGCGAGCGCCTGGACCGGATTGCGCTGGCGGCCATGGTTCTGGCGGCCATCGGGGTGGCCGTGCAGGCCGTCGCTGTCGGACACCTGCCCTGGGTATCCCTGTTTCTCGCCGTGTCCTTTGGCGGTTACGGCATTGTCCGCAAGCAGATCACCGCCGATGCCCAGACCGGGCTTTTCATCGAGTGTCTGATCCTGGCAGTTCCAGGGCTGGCCTATGCCTTGTGGTTACCCAACAGCGGCGGGGGACATTTCGGCCTGACCCCGACAGATACGGTCTGGCTGCTGGCCGCTGGCCCGATTACCGCAATCCCCCTGGTCCTGTTTTCATGGGCTGCGCGGCGCATTCCCCTCTCCACCATCGGCTTCCTGCAATTCATCGGTCCGACCATAGGCTTCGGGATCGGGGTATCGGAGGGCGAAGCCTTCACCCCGCTGCGCGCCCTGTCCTTTGTCTTCATCTGGGGAGGGGCGGCAGTCTATGCCTTCGGAGCCTGGATCCGGATGCGCCGCCTCATGCCGGTTCCGGACGTTTCAGAAGGATGAGCATGTCGGTAAGTTCAGGGTGCCACAGCCCCAGGCTCAAGACCCGCAGGATCTGCATCAGGAGGCTATAGGCGCCTGAAAGGACGGGAGACTTGTTGCGAAGCCCCTCAATCACCCAGGATGCCTTTGAAAGCCCTACATGCACGATCTCCAGCCCGGCCGCCCTGGCCTCGCGGGCGATTGGTCCTGGCGTGACCGAGAACCTCAGAAAGGTCTTGAAGGGGGCATGGCCAGGCAGGCCGGCTGTGGGCTGGTCGAGCAGGGCCCGATAGACCCAGACGTGAAACCCGTGGGGTGTGAGCTTGGTCAACAGGCCCTTGAATGAGGTGGGAACCGGCCCCCCGATCAGCAGATAGCCCCCCGGTGAGACCTGCTTCATCAGCCGCTCGATGGCCTTTTCCGGCGCGTTCATGTGCTCCAGGACGTCGTTCAGGACGATCAGGTCATAGCGTTGCCGGTAGCCGTCAAAGGATTCGAGATCGGCAACAATGCCGTGCCGGGCATAGGTATTGCGGGCAATCTGTTCGGGACTGATGTCGATGGCGGTAAATTCGACGTCGGGCAGGAAGCCGACATTCGTGCTGGATCCCCCACCGGCCTCCAGGACCTCAACCCGTCGTCCCCTGAAAGCCCCGCCAAGTATCCCTTCGACGGCAGCCCAATTGGCCTCAAGGGATTCGTATCTTTGGTCCATGGTCCATGGTCCCTGCAGTGCGTCCTGGGTTCAGATCGGAGCGCGCAGTTTTCAACGGCAATAGCTAAGTTTGCCCGAACGTGGGCAGGTCTGGTGCCAATAAAAAAGGGGCGCAGATGCTGCGCCCCTTGATCCTGTAATGTCCAGGTCTCTAGTAACGATAGTGGTCAGGCTTGAACGGGCCCGCTTCGGGCACGCCGATATAGTCTGCCTGGTCCTTTGACAGCTGGGTCAGCTTTGCACCCAGCTTGGCCAGATGAAGCATGGCGACCTTCTCGTCGAGGTGTTTGGGCAGTGTGTAGACCCTGGTCTCGTAGCTGGCACCATTGGTCCACAGTTCCATCTGGGCCAGGGTCTGGTTGGTGAAGGAGGCGCTCATCACGAAGCTGGGGTGACCCGTGGCATTGCCAAGATTCACAAGACGGCCTTCGGAAAGCAGGATGATCTTCTTGCCGTCCGGGAATTCCACGTGGTGGACCTGATCCTTGATCTTGTCCCACTTGAAGTTCTTCAGGCCCGCCACCTGAATCTCGCTGTCGAAGTGGCCGATATTGGCGACAATGGCATTGTTCTTCATGGCCCGCATATGGTCCACGGTCAGAACATCCTTGTTGCCGGTGGCGGTGACGAAGATGTCGCCCTTGTCGGCGACGTCTTCCATGGTCTGGACTTCATAGCCTTCCATGGCCGCCTGCAGGGCGCAGATAGGATCGATTTCGGTGACGATGACCCGGGCGCCGCCATTGCGCAGGCTGGCGGCGGAACCCTTGCCCACATCGCCATAGCCCAGGACCACGGCGACCTTGCCTGAAAGCATGACGTCGGTGCCGCGGCGAATGGCGTCCACCAGACTCTCGCGGCAACCATAGAGGTTGTCGAACTTGGACTTGGTGACGCTGTCATTGACGTTGATGGCGGGGAAGGGCAGCTCGCCGCGCTCAGCCATCTGATACAGGCGATGAACGCCCGTGGTGGTCTCTTCCGACACGCCCTTGCAGGCGTCGCGAATGCCACTGTAGAAGCCCGGCTTTTCAGCCAGATAACGCTTCATCACCTTGAAGAGGGCTTCTTCTTCCTCGTTCTGCGGGTTGGAAAGAACCGACGGGTCCTTCTCCGCCTTGGGCCCCAGAACGCACAGCAGGGTGGCGTCGCCGCCGTCATCGAGAATCAGGTTGGGATAGCCACCGTCCGACCATTCGAAGATCCGGTGGGCATAGTCCCAGTATTCTTCCAGGGTTTCACCCTTGATGGCGAAGACGGGCGTGCCGCTTGCGGCAATCGCAGCGGCCGCGTGGTCCTGGGTGGAGAAGATGTTGCAGGAGGCCCAGCGGACATCGGCACCGAGGGCTTCCAGGGTCTGGATCAGGACGGCTGTCTGGATGGTCATGTGCAGGGAACCGGCAATCCGGGCGCCCTTCAGCGGCTGAGCCTTGCCGAATTCGGCGCGCACAGCCATGAGGCCGGGCATTTCGGTCTCGGCAATGGCGATCTCCTTGTTGCCGAAGTCGGCCAGAGAGATGTCTTTCACCACATAGTCGGTCATTTGAGGGCGTCCTGTCACAATCTGCGAGCCCTATACCCGCAAGCTCCGACCCTCGCAAGAAGCATATAAAGAAGTCTTTATGTCGACCAGGGCGGCGGTGCGGCAAGCAATCGCTTCAACGTTCGTGCCGTGGTGACAAGGCGCCGCTTCAGCGTCCGGGATCTGGCTGGAATCAGCTGGCTGAACAGAGGTGCGGTCGTGCCCGGTTCAAAATCCTGCAACAGATCCCTGGCCGTCGCCAGATCATTGAGGTCCCCCAGATCTGTCTGGATCGATTTCAGGGTTTTCAGGCATGCCGCAGTGTCCTGAACAGAAAACAGCGGGGCAAATACCTCCAGGCCGTATCGCAGACGCTTGATCCTGAGGCGAACCTGGTGCCGATCGGCAGGTTCCATGGATTCAAGGTCATCGCCGCAGCGTGCCAGCGCCTGCCAGCTTTTCTGCAGGGCGCGCCGTGCAAAGTGCCGGATCCGTTCGCTGTGCCGCCGGATGGCCCGTGGGTCCCGTCCCTGCCAGGCACCGGTTTCAATCCAGGCAGCAATCTCCAGCAACAGGTCGCGAAACCGGCCTGAAGCAAGGCCTGCCTGTGCCTTGGCGTGCGCCGTATCAACCCGGGCCTTCAGCGCTCTGGCCAGGGCCTCGGGCACCTGGTCCAGCGGATAGGCCAGCAGGAGAACATCAAGGTTCCGGGCATCTGCTGTTACCTGAAGCAGCCAGCTCAGATGTCCGCGCACGCGGTCTGCACCCGGCTTGTCCATGAGTGACCGGAAGGTCGTCAGCAGGCTCTTCAATCGTCGCGCCGAAACCCTCAGGGCGTGCAGGTCCCTGGGACCTCCAAATTCACTGTAGCTTTCGGCCTGCAGGGCAAGGTTGATGTGGGCCTCGCGGGTCAGGGCCTGAAAGGCAAGACCGGGATGCGTGTCACGGGTAAATTCCGGGCGCGGCGCGGGCGCATGCACGGCATCTGGCTGCAGGAGGATCTGACCCTGAGACGCCTTGCCCAGGAAGGACAGGCGCAGGGGGGCAACCCGGGACAGATCCGAAGCCAGGTCGAAAAGGGCTGAAGGGGAGCCGGACTTGAGTTCCAGTTCCACCTCGCAGATCCTTCGGGTCCTGTTTCGGCTGTGGACCTCTCCCTCGTCCAGGGCCAGTTCAATGATGGCACCGTGGTAAAGGAAGGTTCGCTGCCGACGATGGATTGAAACCGTAAAGGCCGGCGCGAGGCGTTTGCGCAAGGCGCTCCTGATTACCGCCCGCAGATCGGCATGTCCCAGATCAAGGCCGTCAGGCGCGGGCCATTCGAATTCCTTGCGCTTCAGGCCCATACCGCATTTGAGCGTCTGTATCTGACGGGCGCCGTGGTCCTGCCGCAGGCGAAGGGACATCTGCGAGCGGCTCAAGGCGCTGTCCGGGGTATCAAAATAGATCGAAGTCAGCTCCCGGACCTGCAGGTTCTCACCGGGTGCTGCGGCCAGAACCGTTTCCAGGTCGCGCGCCTCGCAGCGAAACTTGAGTTCTGTTTCGAGACCGGTCAGCTCATCCCCCTTGGTCCTGACGGCCTGCCGTGTTCCTGAAGGTCCCGGGAAAACCCGGACAGGAGCCTGATGGAAGGCATGGCGCCTATTCGTCTTCGTCGAAACGGCCTTCCACGAGACCCTTAAGGGCCTCCAGCGCGGCCTGGGCATCAGGACCTTCGGCAGAAATCTCGATGCTGCTGCCCACCCCGGCTGCCAGCATCATCAGGCCCATGATCGATCGGGCATCGACGCCCTGACCGTCCCTGGACACGGTGACTTCCGCATCAAATCCTGAAGCCAGTTTCACGAACTTCGCCGAGGCGCGGGCATGAAGGCCGCGCTTGTTGGTAATTTCAACAGTGACCCGGGCCGTCACTTGTCCCCTGCCAGGACGTAAGAGGCCACGGATATGTATTTCCGCCCGGCTTCCTGGGCCTGGGCGACACAGTCCTCAAGACACAGCTTGGTGCGCAGGCTGGCCAGTTTGATCAGCATGGGGAGGTTCAGCCCGGCGATGACTTCGGCCCGGGTCTGTTCCATGACCGAGATGGCGAGATTGGAGGGCGTCCCGCCAAACATGTCGGTCAGGAGTATGACGCCTGATCCTGAATCCACCCGTTCACACGCCACCAGTATGTCCTGACGACGCCTTTCCATATCATCATCCGGGCCGATACAGATGGCCGACACGGCCGACTGTGGGCCAACGACGTGCTCCATGGCGAAGAGGAATTCTTCGGCCAGTCGCCCGTGGGTCACGATCACGAGGCCGATCATTGCAACTCTTTCAACGGGAATCCCCAGCCGACCGGTGCGAGGTCCTGCTCGCAGGGCCGCCTAGATACGCGCCTTCCGCGCCGCGTCCAAGATGCCAGAGCGCATGATTCAGCCTTGCAACAGCAGATTCTTCAAGAAGCGACAGGGTCAGGCGTGGAATTTGAAGCCCCAGAAAGGTTTCGTATTCGGGCATTGGCCAGCGTTCGCTGGTCCCTTGTCGGGCCATCAGGACAATCCGGCACTCACGTCTTGTGGCCTGGTTGCCAAAAACCCCCTGACCCCGGACTTCAATCATGCCCTGCAGCGGGTCCGGGGCGCGGCCAAAAAGGATACCTCCGGAAACCCAGATCAGGGTCCGGTCATCTGCAACCAGGCTGAAGCCGGCCCCCAGCAAGCGGATTGCAAGATCGCTCTTTCCCGATCCTGAGGGCCCCGCAATCAGCACACCGCGCCAGATCCCGTCCATGTGGGTAGCCATCAGACCCGCGTGCAGGACCTGTTCCATCATCTCAGCGCCGCAAGAGGGGCAGGCATGCCGTGAAGCGCGCGCCCTGGATTGCGCCCGTGGCATCCATACGGTTGGAGGCTGTCAGGTTTCCCCCCTGGGCTTCGACGATCTGCCGGGCAATGGACAGCCCGAGACCTGAATTGCCGCCGAAGGCAGAACCCTTGGGTCTGGAGGTATAGAAGCGCTGGAAGATGGTTTCGAGATTGTCGGGTGGTATGCCCGGACCGTCGTCGTCCACGGTGATGAACGCCTCTCCCCTGGCAGCTTCCAGGGTCACGCGCACCTCACCGTCTGTGGCACTGAAGGACTTTGCATTGTCGATGAGGTTTCTGAAGACCTGGCCCAGGGAACCTTCGGCACCGGAGACCATGACCGGCTCCAGACCATCGGGAACCATAACCGAGGGGCGTGCTTCGCCGACCCGGAGGGAGTCCTGATAAGCCTGGACGATATCCGTGAGCAGCCGTCCCAGGTCGATCGGATGCGCATCCTCCCTCGAGAGTTCGGCATCCAGGCGGGAGGCATTGGAGATGTCTGTGACCAGACGGTCAAGGCGCTGGACATCCTGTTTGATGATTCCCAGCAGCCTGTCGCGGGGCGGGCCATCACGCACCAGATCCAGGGTCTCCACCGCGGATCGCATGGACGTCAGGGGATTCTTGATCTCGTGTGCGACATCGGCCGCAAAGCGTTCAATGGCGTCCATGCGCTCGGACTGGGCATCGGTCATGGCTTCCAGCGCCCGGGTGAGGTCTCCCAACTCATCATTCCGCCGCGCAATGTCCGGCAGGGATATGGCCCGGGCCCGCGACAGTCTTACCCAGTCCGCAGCCCGCGACAGACGCCTTACCGGACGGGCGATCAGGGTATTGAGCATGATGGAAGATGCTGCTGTCACGAAAATGGACAGCAGGATGAACGGGATCAGGGCTGCTCGCTGTCGGGCGATGATCTGGTCGACGTCGTTGGCCTCAAGGGTGAGGACTCCGAGCACGGCCTGAACATGCTGGATCGGCATGGATACGGACACCACAAGGCGGCCATCCTCGGCCCTGCGGGTGTCGGCGACATGCCGACCGGCCAGGGCCCGGGCGACTTCTTCCTTCAGGGATGTGGCGACCCTGGCGGCGCGGCTTGCCTGCGGCCCGGCCTTTTCCAGCGCGCCGACAGGTGCGCCGGCAACCCGCTGCCGTGCTGCCGGCAAGGCCTTCGACTCAACGCGATCCACAACCCAGTCGCTGTCGGCAATCAGCCGCCCGTCCCGGTCAAAAAGGCGCGCTCTCTGGGTTTTGGGATTTGAGAGAAGCTGCAGGATCTGGCTGGCATAGCCGGCATCCATGGCTGGCACGGGCTCTCCCACCGTCGCGGCCTGGTCGATGATGGTGGTGATCAGTTCGCCCTGGGTGGTCAGACTGTCCATCCGGGCGTTGACCAGGCCCTGACGGAGTTCGTTCAGCACCAGGGCTCCGCCAATGACAATGGCGAGACCCAGGGTATTGAGCACGATGATCAGCCGCCCCAGGCGTGAGCCTGGCAGCCAGTTCGATACGCCGAAGCCATCGCTTCGATCAGGATTCGCGGTATCGATATCCGACGCCATAGAGGGTTTCGATCGCATCGAACTCGGGAGCGACTTCCCGGAACTTCTTGCGCATCCGCTTAATGTGGCTGTCGATGGTCCGGTCGTCCACATAGACTTGATCGTCATAGGCCGCGTCCATCAGGTTATCCCGGCTTTTGACGAAGCCGGGCCGCTGGGCCAGGGACTGGAGCAAGAGGAATTCGGTGACGGTCAGCTTGACCGGTTTGCCCTCCCACAGACAGTCGTGGCGCGCCGGGTCCAGGGTGAGCCTTCCCCTTTGCAGGGCCCGTGAGGCCGGATCGCCTGTGGGCGGCGGGGCCTCCTCGCCATCGGCCCCTGCGCGACGGAGCAGGGCCTTGACCCGTTCAATCAGAAGTCTCTGGCTGAAGGGCTTGTGCATGTAATCGTCGGCACCGAGGTTGAAGCCGAGGATTTCGTCGATCTCCTCATCCTTTGACGTCAGAATGATCACGGGCATGTCCGAGGTGCGACGCAGTCGCCGCAGGACCTCCATCCCGTCCATGCGGGGCATTTTCACATCAAGAATGGCAAGATCCGCAGGATCATTCTCCAGTGCGGCGAGCCCGCTTGCGCCATCATGATAGGCCTTCACCACGTGTCCGTGGCTTTCGAGGGCGAGGCTGACGGACGTCACGATGTTCTCGTCGTCGTCCACAAGGGTGATCTTGGCCATGGGGTCCTGTCATTTCCTTCAACGCGACGCCTGTCCCGTCAGGACGAAACGTCATGACAGACTAGTCGGCCTGGACCATGGCCTCAATGGGGCGTGATCTTGGCGCGATCGGGTCCCTCTGGTGGAAGCCGAATTCGGATCAATCAGACCTTAAGCTTGTTCGCAGAAGACTGCAGCTGATTGGGGTCTTCAATGTCTTCGCCAGCGCAGATTCACTATGAACTCTCCGTGCGGACCGCGCGGACAGACGACTGGTCACTTGATCTCGCAACCGAGGACCGTGGCGCGGCCGTTGCCGCCGCCGAAACCCTGATGGCCGAAGGCCGGGCCATTGCCGTTCGGGTAACCAAGGAAACCCTTGATCCCGAAACACGCGAATTCCAGACCATCCCGATCCTGACCCTTGGGGACCAGACGGTCGCCAGGAAACCAAAGGTCCGGGAAAACCTCCAGCCCCTCTGTCTCGCCCCGAATGACCTCTATTCCGCCCATGCCCGGGACCGGATCGGCCGGCTGCTTGAGGGCTGGCTGAAGAGCCATGATGTCACGCCCTTTGAATTGCTCCATCGGGCCGATCTGGCAGAACGCCTGGATTCCTCCGGGACGGATCTCCAGCATGCCATCCAGAAGATAGCCGTCCCTGAGGCCCAGGCCCGGGGAACCAATCTTCATGAGTTGATCCGCAGTTTCCAGAGCCTTGCAGACCGCGCCATCAAGCGGTTGGCCAAGGACGCCAGCAGAAAGGCCTTCCCGGATCTATCCAAGGAGCCGTTCTCGGATGCTGCCGAGCGGATCTATCATGAGCCTGACCGTGCCTATCTCCTGGGGGGGGCAATTGCCACGGCCCTGGCCTCGGCCACATCCCGCACGGAAAAAATCCTGAGGCTTCTGGACCTTGCGGCCATGGCCCCCCCGGCCGGACCACCCCGTGCCCTCGCCCTGGCGGTCATCGAACAACCGCTTTCGGAGCAGTTGGGCAGCCGAACCGGCCTGGAAGACCTGCTGGGTGGCGCGCAGGACCTTGGTGCAAGGCTGGCCATCATGACCCGTCTGGCCTTCCACAGGAATGTTGAGGCGCTGATGAAGATCGAGCCCCTGGTCGCCAAGGCCATGCCCGACTTGAACCCGCCCTGTCTCCGCCTGGCCAAATGGCTGGCGACGGAGGACTTCCAGGACGTTCGGGTCGCCCTGGCGAAGAGTGTGATGGCCGAACTGGTGGGTCCGCGACGGTTGCGTCCCGGCGATCCGAAGGGCGAAATCGAGATCATCCGGGTTCTGGCCATGGCACTTACCGCTGGAGCGGGTGATGCCATCCTTCCAGAGGATATCCAGGAGGCTTTTACCATCCGGTCCCGCATGTTGGTGACAGCCGACTTCATCGAGAACTATCTCGGACGGTCGAGCCATGCGCGGGACGAAGCGGTCGCCATGATCAACCTCGTTGAGAATGTCATCGGGGCGGCGAATAAACGGCAGGCTGCCAGATATCTCGCCGCAGTCGTCAGCGGCCTCAGGTTTGAAAACGAGTTCCGCTTCCATACTGATAACCCGCCTGCGCGCCTGCGTGTCCTGGCAAAACTGCACAGAAGTATCGGCAAGTCAGGCCTGGCGGCTGAAGACAGCCAGCCCATCCAGACCAGGATCTCTGACGTTGCAGCCCTGGTGGAATCAGAAGCCCGCCTGATCAGGCAACTGGCACGGGGCGAGAAGGCCCCCATGCAGCGCCTGATCCTGCTGCTTGAAATGGCCTGTGGCGAGGCCGCGCCCCTGGGCCCTGTGGCCGAGATGGCCGCAGCGGAAGCCCAGAAGCTCGCCCGGCAGGGAGACCTGCGGGATGAACTGGCCAGAAGCCCTGACCATGCGGCCCTGGTCCGCACCATGCTGCAGAAAATGACCCGTGCGGCCGCATGAGGCCGTTCAGGTCTGACCGAGGTTGACGAGACCCTGGTGCCGCAGGGCCTCGATGCGGTCCCACATGATTTCGGTGGCGTCTATGCCGGTAAAGGCCTTCAGCGCCCGTGCCCCTGTCGGTGAGGTCACATTGATTTCGGTAAGATAGTCCCCGATCACATCAATGCCGACAAACATCAGGCCGCGACGCTTGAGCTCCGGGCCTATGATGTCGCAGAGCTCCCTGTCCCTGGCCGTCAGGTCGACAGCGACGGCGCTGCCGCCGACCGCAAGATTCGAGCGGATCTGTCCGGCTTTCGGGACCCGGTTGATGGCCCCTGCAGGCTCGCCGTCCACCAGCAATATGCGCTTGTCACCCTTGACCACGGCCGGAATGAACTTCTGGGCGATGACCGGTTCGCGGCCAATCATCCTGTGCAGGTCCAGCAGGGCGTCCAGATTGGGGTCATCGGCCAGCAGGCGGGCTACACCTGATCCACCACCGCCATAGAGGGGCTTGAGCACGATGTCGCCGTGCCGCGACCTGAAGTCATAGATCGCCTCGATGTCGGAAGTGATCAGGGTCGGTGGCTGCACGCCCGCAAAGGTCGTGACATAGAGCTTCTCCGGCGCATTCCGGACTTCAGTCGGGTTGTTGACCACCAGGGTGGCCGGATGGATGGCGTCAAGGAAATGGGTTGAGGTGATATAGGCCATGTCGAACGGCGGATCCTGGCGCAGGAGGACCACATCCATCCCGGACAGGTCGCGGGTTTCCCAGGGGCCGAAACGGGCGTGATCGCCTTCCACGTCCTGAACCGTTACCGATCGCCCGCGCGCCATCAGCCGACCGTCTTCGAGGGCCAGCTTTTCCGGCGTGTAGACAAACAGGCTGTGCCCCCGCGCCTGGGCATTGAGCATCATCAGAAAACTGGTGTCGCCTGCAATGCGGATGGTCTCCAGGGGGTCCATCTGGACGGCGACCTTCAGCGACATGGTTCAACTCCCTGGATTGGTATCCCGTGGAGATAGAGCATGTTCCGGGAGGATGGAACCGCCTATTGGATCGGAACTCTCTCTAACTTTTTGAATTTGAGCCGCTTTATCCCGCTCGCCATGCGTCCCGGATATGGTGTGGAAGACGGCCCGGCGACATGGCAATCAGGTCCAGGCGGATCGAAACATCTGCCAGACGGGGTCGGCTGGCGGCGATGGCGCGACCGGCCCGGCGCAGGCGCTCCCGCTGATCCTGACTGACGGCCTCCAGGGCCGCCATTGGTGAGGTCCGGGACTTGACCTCGACCACGGCCAGGACTGCCCCTTTCGCGGCCAGGATGTCGATTTCCGCCTGGGGTGTCTTGAGGCGGAAGCCGAGAATGCGATAGCCCTTCAGCATCAGCCAGATCGCCGCCAGAACCTCGGCCTGCCGACCGGCCTTGCGGCTGGTCGTCCCCCGGATCCGGCGTGCCTCGCTCACCTGTCCTCGGCCCTCAGGGCCATGACCCGGTTGTAGAGCTCCCGTCGGGGCAGGCCGAAGGCCTTGCTGACCTCGGCTGCCGCATCAGCGGGACGCAGTCGGGTCATGGCGTCGCTCAGGGCCTGGTCCACCTGTTCGGCGGTATAGGACCTGGCCAGACCCGGCCCGACAAGAATGACGAATTCACCCCTGGGATCAGCGAAATCCGGATTTGTCGCAAGTGTGTCCAGCGTCCCGCGGGAGACGGTTTCGTAGAGCTTGGTAAGCTCCCTGGCGACGGCGGCGGGTCTTGGCCCGAGCACCTCGGCCATGTCCTTCAGGCTGGCCGCGACCCGGCTTGACCCCTCGAAAAAAACCAAGGTTGCCGGAACATGGCTGAGGGTGTCCAGAAAGGTTCGCCGCGCCGCGCTCTTGGGTGGAGGAAAGCCGGCAAACATGAACATGTCTGTCGGCAGGCCGGAGACTGCCAGACCCGCCAGGACAGCAGATGCCCCGGGAGCCGGAAACACGCTGGTTCCCTGGGCCAGGGCATCCCTGGCCAGCCGGAAACCCGGGTCCGACACCATGGGCGTGCCGGCATCCGATACAAGGGCGACCCGGGCCCCGTCGGCCAGGGCCTTCAGGATTTTCGGGGCTGCCCGGTCGGCGGCGTGCTCGTCATAGCGCTCAAGTTTCTTTGAAAGCCCATAGGCATTCATGAGCTTGGCCGTGACCCGGGTATCTTCTGCCAGAACCATGTCGGCCGAAGACAGGATATCCAGTGCCCTGAGGGTGATGTCCCTCAGATTTCCGATCGGCGTTGCAACAAGATAGAGCCCAGGTGCCAGGGGGGCATCGGAGAGAGGCGGGGGCGGTGGGTGGCGCGACATGTCTTAGGCATCGCCGGTTCGAGGGCCTCACGCAAGGGCGAGACGGCTTGTAACCCAATTCAGCACCAGACGGCCGCCGGGGGTGGCCCTCAGGCGATGGCTGTCGGCGACCAGCAGGCCAGAGTCTACCAGCGAGCAGACCTCTGGATGTCCCGCCTCAAGACCCAGTGCGGTCAGATCTGCAAAGGCCACCCCTTCGGTGATCCTCAGGCCCGACAGCAGGCGTTCTTCAGCGGCCGAAACGGGGCTCAAGATTTCGGTCTCTGCCAGTCCGAGGCCGTGGTTCTGCACCCTGTCCATGTAGTCGCCCGGCCGCATGGCCGCGATGGTGGCCTGTCGTGCACCGTTGAGGGTTATCCGACCGTGGGCACCAGGGCCGATGCCGAGATAGTCCTCACCTCGCCAGTAAAGGAGATTGTGTCGGGATTGATGCGCCCCTGAAAGGGCATGGTTGGACACTTCATAGGCGTCGAACCCGGCCTGGCCCAGGACGTGCTGGGTCACTTCGTAGAGGTCGGCCGCCAGATCCGGTCCCGGTGGGGTCAAGTGTCCACGACCGACAGCGCGATCAAAGGCCGTCCCCGTCTCGATGGTCAACTGATAGGGTGAGACATGCCGGGCCCCAAGCCTCAGGGCGGACTCCAGCTCCCGGGTCCAGGCTGAAGCGGTCTGACCAGGGCGGGCATAGATCAGATCGATGGACAGCCTGGGAAAGATTTCGGCGGCAAGCCCGGCCGCGCGCTGGCCCTCCAGGGATGTATGGTCGCGGCCCAGGACCTTGAGGGCCTCATCATCCAGGGCCTGCAGTCCAAGGGACAGCCTGTTGACCCCGGCTGACCGGAACCCCCGGAATTTGGCCGCCTCAGCATCTGTGGGATTGGCCTCCAGGGTGACTTCAATTTCGCCATGGTCCGGCCATAGACGCCGGCAGGCCGCGAGGATCTCTGCGATCCATTCTGGAGCCATCAGCGAAGGTGTCCCGCCACCGAAAAATACCGACACCAGGGTCCGGGGCCCCAGTCGGGCGGCCTGGGCTTCAAGATCCTTCAGGATCGCCGCCTTCAGGGCGAGGCCCTGATCCTCACGCCCCCTGTGACGATAGACATTGAAGTCACAGTAAGGACAGATCCTCGAACAGAAGGGCCAGTGTACATAGACCCCAAGTACGGGGCTCAAAGTATGGCCGCCCGAAGCTGGGCAAAGGCGAGGGCCCTGTGGCTCATGGCGTCCTTTCTGGTGGGCTCCATTTCGCCGAAGGTCTCAATCTCGCCGTCGGGTATGAAGATCGGATCATATCCGAACCCCCGATCGCCCCTGGGGGGGAAGGTCAGGACCCCTGTCAGACGGCCCTCCACGACAATCGCCGGGCCATCGGGCCAGGCGACGGCCAGGGCGCAGGTAAACCAGGCACTGCGGTCGGCCACGCCGGTTGCAGCGACTTCCTTTTCGATCCTGGTCATGGCCAGGCTGAAATCCTTGGTTTCACCCGCCCACCGCGCCGAGAAGATACCGGGCGCGCCCCCAAGGGCGGATACCGACAATCCGGAGTCATCGGCCAGGGCAACCAGGCCACTGGCCTGCGCCGCGGCCCGCGCCTTCAGCAGGGCATTGCCCTCAAAGGTGGTTTCGGTTTCCTCGGGCTCCGGCAGACCCAATTGACCTGCCGTCACCAGGTCGAACCGGTTTTCAAGAATTTCCGCCAGCTCCCGCGCCTTGCCCGGATTGTGGGTGGCCACAACCATCCGGGAGCCGGGCTTCAGAATGAGGGGCATTCAGGTCTCCTGCTTTGATGGATCATGCCGCATTTGCCACTGGCGGGCGACCGGAAATGCGTGCGCTGCAACATGATTTTGTTGGCATTCGTCCATTTTGATATTGAAATCGTCGGCTTTCACGCCTATGTGCACCGCAACAATTGCTGCATTGCACAAGGATTTCCCCCATGGCTCGCGCCATTGAAAACTTCATCGACCGCCTGATGGCCCCCTTCGCCGAAGAACTGGCCCGGATGCCCGCCTCGGCCTTCCGCCAATTGCTGGCCTATCGCTGAGCCGGACCTGACGGCAAAAAGGAAAAAGCGACCGGCTTTGGTCGCTTTTTTCATGCCTGCAACCTAACCCGCCACAGCCAGTTTCTGGACCTGGCAAAGGTCTGCAATGCCGGAACGTGCCAGGGCGAAAAGCGCTTCGAACTCATCCTGATGAAAGCCCCGCTTCTCTCCCGTTGCCTGGATTTCCACGATCGATCCCGAACCGGTCAGGACGAAATTGGCATCCGCCTCGGCGTTGGAGTCTTCCTCGTATTCAAGGTCCAGGACTGGCAGGCCATTATAGATCCCGCATGAAATCGCCGCGACCTGATCCACAATCGGGTCCCTTGTGATCATGCCCTCGCTCATCAGCTTTTGGGTTGCCAGGCGCAGGGCTACCCATGCACCGGTAATTGCCGCGGTCCGGGTGCCGCCATCGGCCTGGATGACATCACAGTCCAGGGAAATCTGCCGCTCGCCCAGGGCCGCCGGGTCAATGACCGCGCGCAGGGATCGCCCGATCAGGCGCTGGATCTCCTGGGTGCGACCCGACTGCTTGCCCTCGGAAGCCTCACGGCGGCCCCGGGTGTGTGTGGCGCGGGGCAGCATGCCATATTCGGCCGTGACCCATCCCTGACCTCTTCCGCGCATGAAGGGCGGAACGCGTTCCTCGACGCTGGCAGTGATCAGGACCTTGGTATGGCCAAAGCTGGCGAGGCAGGAACCTTCGGCATAGCGGTTCACATGGGTTTCGAGGGTAACGCTGCGAAGCTGATCGGCCAGCCGTTCTGAGGGACGCATGGGAATCCTTTATCATGAGCGGCTTGCGCCCGGGGTCTGTGCGCTTATCCTAGATCAGAGAGGCTTCGTCCATGTCCCCACCTGATCGATCGACTTGACCCACTCCCTTCTGTCCGCAGGACCGTCCCTTACCGAACTGGACAGCCGGGCCCGGGAGATTTTCCGGCGTGTCGTGGAGAGCTATATTGAAACGGGAGAGCCCGTAGGATCCCGGACCCTTTCAAAAGGTGGCGTCCAGCTATCCCCGGCCTCGATCCGCAACACCATGCAGGACCTGACGACCCTCGGCCTGCTCGGGGCTCCCCATGTCAGTGCCGGGCGCCTGCCAACCCATGCGGGCCTGAGGCTGTTCGTGGACGGGCTCATGGAAGTCGGCCATGTCAGTGATGATGAGCGCCGGACCATCGAAACCCGGCTTGCCAGCAAGGGTGGCTCCTTCGACGATGCCCTGACCGAAGCCACGGCCCTGCTTTCAGGTCTCGCCGGCGGCGCGGGTATTGTGGTGACCCCGGTGCGGGACGCCGGGGTGAAACATGTCGAATTCGTCGCCCTGGGCAGTGGCCAGGCCCTGGCCGTCATGGTGTTTGAGGATGGCACGGTTGAAAACCGGGTCATGACCCTGAAGGCCGGTGTCACGCCTTCATCCCTGATGGAAGCCTCGAACTTCCTGAATTCGCGGATGCGCGGCAAGACCCTGGCGGAGGCCGGGGCAGATATCCGGATCGAACTGGAACATGCCCAGCGACAGCTGAACGAGACTGCAGCCCGGCTGGTGGAGGACGGCCTGGCCGCCTGGGGGGGTGGGGAAGGCTCTGAGAGGGCGCTGATCGTCCGGGGTCGGGCCAATCTGCTCAGCGATCGCGAGAGCATTGATGATCTGGAGCGCGTCCGGATGCTGTTCGATGACCTTGAACAGAAAGAACACCTGATCGGTCTGCTCGACGGTGTCCGTGAGGCCCAGGGGGTGCGCATTTTTATCGGGGCCGAGACCCGGTTGTTTTCGCTTTCGGGTTCCGCAGTGATTGCGGCACCCTATATGACGGGTCGACAGAAGGTCCTGGGTGCAATCGCGGTGATTGGGCCGACCCGACTGAATTATGCCCGGGTGATCCCGCTGGTGGACTATACCGCCCGCATGCTCTCCCAGGTGACGAGTGGATAAGAGGTTCCAGACATGTCCGACGATCAAACGGCAACAGAAGAGTTCAATGCTGTCGCCGATGCCGCCCTCGATCACATGGAGGCCCTGGCCGCTGAAAATGCGTCGCTGAAGGAGCAGGTCCTCCGGTTTGCTGCCGATGCAGAGAACACCAAGCGGCGCGCCGAGCGCGAGGCAAATGATGCCCGGGCCTATGCCATCCAGAAATTTGCCAGGGACCTGCTGACGGTGGCAGATACCCTTGGGCGCGCCCTGACCGCACCTCCAGCCAGCGACGAACCCGCCGTGAAGAACTTCCTTGTCGGGGTCGAAATGACCGAAAAGGCCCTGCTTTCGGCCTTTGAGACCAATGGCCTGAAGCGCCTCGATCCCGTCAAGGGAACCAAATTCGACCCTCATCAGCACCAGGCCGTGATGGAACAGGTGTCAGAGGACACCGGGGCTGGGGGGGTCATCCAGACCCTGCAGCCGGGCTATGAGCTGCTGGGCCGCCTGGTCCGCCCCGCCATGGTCGTGGTCGCTGCCAAGGGTTCGACCGGCGACGTCGCTGCCGAGTCCCCGGCGTCAAACCCCTACGGGACAAGCGAAGAGCCCGAGGCTGATACGGGTGGGGCGTTCGACACCCGGGCCTAGTGCCTGGTCCCGCCAGGGGCCGGTTTCTGCCTGTTCCCTGGTTCCTGATTTCCGCAACAGCCTGCCGCCTCATTTTCTCGGCCGGGTGCCCTTCCGTGCGGGACGGAATTCGCTAAAGTCCAAGGTCCCTCCAGAACCGGAGGGTGGCGGCGAGTCGCCTGCCGGCGCCTTGAGATTTCGGACGATACAATGAAGCTGACGATTGAACGCGCGGCGCTGTTGAAAGCGCTGGGACACGTGCAGAGCGCGGTGGAGCGCCGCAACACAATTCCGATCCTGTCCAATGTCCTGCTGTCAGCCGATCGCGACCGGCTGAGTTTTTCGGCGACGGATCTGGATATGGAAATCATCGACGAGGCCCTGGCCCAGGTCGATCAGCCAGGCCAGATCACAGCCCCGGCCCATACCCTCTATGAGATTGTCCGCAAGCTCCCCGAGGGCTCAGATGTTTCCCTGTCCTTCACCGGAGAGGACCCGCGCCTGACCGTGGCGGCTGGACGGTCACGCTTCAACCTGCCGGTCCTGCCGGCGGGGGATTTCCCGGTCATGTCGTCAGACGGCCTTTCGGCACGGATCGGTGTCGATGTGGGGGATCTGATCCGGCTGATCGACAAGACCCGGTTTGCGATTTCCACGGAGGAAACGCGCTACTATCTCAATGGCCTCTATCTCCACACGGTGGTTGAGGGCGGCGTCGCCAAGCTGCGCGCGGTGGCGACAGACGGCCACCGTCTGGCCCTGGCAGAAATGCTGGCCCCTGAAGGCTCGGCCGGATCACCCGGTGTCATTGTGCCGCGCAAGACCATCAATGAGGCCC
>CAIYSH010000049.1 GCA_903928755.1 uncultured Alphaproteobacteria bacterium
CCATCAAGACATGGCCCGGCTAAGCTTTGCATATAATTTCCTGCAAATTCCACCGGCGCGCCTTGTGTACGCCATAGCTCTGCAATGTATTCATGGCTCTGGTAATACCAATACACATCCGCGCGCTGTACAGGCGCCTCATCTCCACATGTAAACATGATCACCGGGCCGATATGTCTGGCAACACTTGTGTAGATGGACAGTGGTGGCTCACACCACAGGTGGATTGTACACGGTCCCCCGAAGAACATATCGTCAAAGAAGTTCGGATTTTCGTCAGTGGATACCATCCGAACCCCCCTATGCACCGGGAGCCCCCCCAAACGCTGAGCGATATAGGCCTTCATGGAGGTCGTAATGCCCCCCGAATGGTGAATCTCCAGACGCTGAACCTGAGGATCCATGGCCAGGGCCGCAGCATAGTCTATGGCACCTGCAGAGGGGGAATGCGCTGGATCCAGCAATTGCCCCACAAACATTACATGAGCCTGGCGAAGCTTTGACTTCGGAAGTCGACGGCTTGGCGGGTTCAGCCTGCGCGCTATCCCTTCCAGCGTCTCCCTTGAAAGATGATCAAGTCGGCGGCGATGGTCGTTTCCCAGCCTGAGGCCCCGCCACCAGATCAGAGACTTCAGATCTGCAGCCAGGGTGAGAATTGCGGATTCCTCCAGCTCCCGCCCTTCAATGACGTCGACCACATGTTCCAGAAAACCGTCATCCTCGAGTCCAATAAGCGAGTCCACGCCTAAAACAGCCTCGAAACGTGCCGCAATCACTCGAACACTCGACTCATATCCAGGCTGTGCGCCACCCAGCAGAAATGCCTCCAGACTCACTTTGATGAACCTTTCCGCATGACCTCAAAACGATGCAAGGCTCCACTCAACGCGTTGACGGTCCGATTGATCTGGTCAGGCTCCATTGATGCAAAAAATGGAATTCCGAGGGTCGACGCGGCCAAAGCCTCAGTCACCCGAAGGTCGCCGGCCGGGAAATTCTGGAAAGCGGGCGCTCGGTGACATCCAAGGCCCCACCAACGGCGGGAATCAATCCCCTGATCGGCGAGTTCGGCCTCCACAAACTCGGATGCCCCCGAGGGAAGCCCAACCACACAAGTGCTTGATACCCAGTCAAGCCCCCAACCTTCCTGCAAGGCAACGACAGGCAGAGCGCTAAGACCAATCCTGAGCATCCTTGCGGCGTTCATGTAGCGCAGTCGTGTGGATGGCCACATATCAAGTGCGGCCAGACCAACTGCCGCAGAATACTCGCTGAGTTTGGCATTGGTCGCTTCCTGCCGGGAAATACGATCACCCATGAACCCGAAGTTCGTTATGGCCCGCAGTTTCCGGATCAGATCGCCATCCCGACAGGCGACAAAGGCACCTTCGCCAATACCCAGTGATTTTGTCGCGTGGAGACTGACCATGACCGGCACAGGGGCCTCGATTACAGCGTCGAATCCTGCAGCGGCATCTATAACCACCCTGATCCCCGTCCGGGATTCAAACCCCTGCCACGCCGACAGGTCCATCGGCTGCCCCATGACCGCGACAGGAATGACACCAACGACCGGACCTGGCGCGTCGAGCAGACATGCAGACAGACCCTCTGGCGTCAGGGCACCATTGACTGGCTCAACATCTACAAACCAGGGTTTGAGACCTGCCATACGAATGGCATGCGCTGTCGCAACGAAAGTCCAGGATGGGACCGCACAATAGGCACCGGCCGGAAGCTCTAGGGCCTGAAGCACCAGTGACAGGGCAATGGTTCCGTTGGCGATGGTAACCACCTGCGTCCCGGCCTCAAATCGCTGGGACAGACGCGCTTCGAACTCAACAACCAACGGCCCGAAATTCGAATACCACCCCGCGGAATCAATCCGCTCAAGATAAGGCAAGAGATCCGCCGCCCTTGGCATGGCAGGGGTGGATACCGGCACCTTGCCAGCCAGTTCGGGAACAGCGCGTTCACGCCTACGCGTCAGGGGAACGCCTTTCACGAGCGACATGAATTCGACTCCATTCAACAGTCGCAGACCTTCCGGCCATCATGGTTAATTCGACGTTACCTCGGGCGGCTTGGCGCAGCAGAACAACCTGATTATCCTCGACATAGCTACACCGCCGAGTCGCACGGATGGGGCCGATAGTTCAGGAGGCTTGGAATGCGTCAGACGCGGCTCGTGGTCATAGGTCCAGGCCTGATGGGCATGAAGCACATCGCGCTGGTCAGGGATAATCCACGCACAGAGCTCGTTGGAATCGTCCAGCCAGATCAGGTCCATGCCCTGGAACTGGAAAGGGATTACGGTGTCAGGGTGCTGGATGATGTCAGCCGGTGCCTTGAGGTGCTAAAACCTGATGGCGTCATCATTGCGTCGCCAAACGGCTTTCATTTCGATCAGGCCACAACCTGCGCTGAAGCTGGCGTGCCGATGCTGATCGAGAAGCCGATTACAGACGACGTGAAACAGGCACAAGGCCTTGTCGATCTTATCCGCCGACTTGGTGTGAAGGCCATGATTGGCCATCACAGGGCTCACAGCCCCCTGGTCCACAAAGCCAGACAGATCATTGCGGAAGGGCGGCTTGGGCGACTTGTAACCTTTCAGGGTAGTGCCGTTTTCCGGAAGCCAGACGCCTATTTTGCAGCAGCCCCCTGGCGTACCCAACCGGGCGGCGGACCCATATTGATCAACCTGATCCATGAAATAGGTATGATGCGCACACTGTTCGGCGAAATAGATGCCGTCCAGGCGCAGACCTCATCCCGGGTGCGGGGCCACGCAGTTGAAGACACGGCTGCCATGACCCTGTCCTTTGCCAATGGAGCGCTGGGTGTCTTCATCCTGTCGGACGCTGGCGCATCTGCTCAGAGCTGGGAACAGACAACCGGTGAAAATCCTATATATTTCAAAGCGCCTGACCAGTCCTGCTACACATTGACCGGGACCCGCGGCACCTTGCACTTCCCGACCATGAAACTGGATAGCTTTCCAAGCGAGAGCCAGGCTTCCTGGACATCACCCTTTGATACCGAAGCCTTCGCCCTTAAGCGACACGACCCCTTGCAGGCACAGCTGGAAAATTTCGTGGACGTTATTGAAGGCAAGGCTGATCCCCTGGTTACACCTGAGGACGGTCTCAGAAACCTCCAGATCATAGATGCCATTCGAAGATCCGGCCTAACCCGCCGTACGGTCTCGATCGGGACCTAAGGGATCATGGCCAGGGTTCTGCTTCTCGACACAAATGTCTCCGCCGGTCCTATACTTCAGGTCCTGCTGAATGGAGGACACCAGGTCCATATCGCCGGAGGTAACCCCGATGACGTGCTGGCCCGTTCCATCAATGGTTATATCCGGCATGACTATTCAGATACCACGGCCACTTTCGACCTGATCCAGCGACTGAAACCGGACTTCATCATTCCCGGCTGTAACGACAGATCCTACCAGACCTGCGCAGAAATCAGCGACCTGAGGCCGTTCCCAGGGCTGGACACCCCCTCAGCCTCAAGGATCATCAATAACAAGGCCGCGTTCAGATCCTGGGCGCAGGCCGGAGGAC
>CAIYSH010000050.1 GCA_903928755.1 uncultured Alphaproteobacteria bacterium
CAGCGACCTGATGCTGGCCCTTGGGGTCCAGCCGGGTGCCCGCTTCAAGGAAGAAGATCTTCGCTATGAGCGGGTGGTCATCATGACCGACGCCGATGTGGACGGCGCACACATTGCAAGCCTGCTGATCACCTTCTTTTATCGCACCATGCCGGGACTGATCAGGTCCGGACGTCTTTTTCTGGCGCTTCCGCCGCTCTATCGCCTGAGCCACGGCGGCAAGGTGATCTACGCCCGGGACGACGCCCACAAGGAAGAGCTGCTCAATACGGAATTCAAGGGCAAGAAACCTGACATCGGACGATTCAAGGGGCTGGGCGAGATGATGCCGGCCCAGTTGAAGGAAACAACCATGGATCCGTCAAAGCGGACCCTGGCCCGGGTCACCCTTCCAAGCGCCGAGGAAGCCGTCGAGGAACTCGTGGAATCCCTCATGGGGCGCAAGCCCGAGCTGCGGTTCCGCTTCATCCAGGACAATGCCGAATTCGCCACCGCGGATCTGGATGTTTAGGGGATGACCCCCGCCAGCAGGGAACGCGTTGACTTAGCAGCCCCAGCGCTTATCCTTGGTGTGCGCGACGATCGCCGTCTGCGCCGCCGCGGCAGGCTGGCCCACTCTTCGGGTTCCCTCCGCCAAAATAGCAACTGATGACCGAATTTTCTGAACTGGGCCTATCGCCCGCCACCCTCCAAGCTGTGGCCGACACCGGCTACACCACAGCCACCCCCATACAGGCTGAAGCCATTCCCGTGGCCCTCGCCGGACGCGACGTCCTGGGAATCGCACAGACGGGCACCGGTAAGACGGCAGCCTTCACACTTCCGATGATCGACCGCCTGGCTGCAGGGCGATCAAAGGCCCGCATGCCGCGCGCCCTGGTCATAGCCCCGACCCGGGAACTGGCCGACCAGGTTTCGCTCTCTTTCGAGAAATACGCCAAGGGCCAGAAGACCAAGCTGTCCTGGGCCCTGTTGATCGGCGGCGTTTCCTTCAGTGACCAGGAACTCAAGCTCGACCGCGGGGTCGATGTACTGATTGCCACGCCTGGCCGACTGCTCGATCATTTCGAGCGCGGCAAACTGCTGATGACCGGGGTGCAGATCCTGGTGGTCGATGAAGCCGACCGTATGCTGGATATGGGATTCATTCCTGATATCGAGCGCATTTTCAAACTGACCCCGGCCAAGAAGCAGACCCTGTTCTTCTCGGCGACCATGCCGCCGGAAATCACCCGGCTTACAAAGCAGTTCCTGAACGACCCTGTCAGGATCGAGGCAACAAGGCCGGCCACGACAGCAGATACGATCTCTCAATATGTGGTCCGGCTCCCGACCTCCGACCCCAAGGCCAAGCGGACGGCCCTGCGCATGCTGATCGGCGCGGATGACGTGCGGAACGGCATCGTGTTCTGCAACCGCAAGTCCGAAGTCGATATTGTCGCCAAGTCCCTGCGGACTCACGGGTTTGACGCAGCAGCCATCCATGGCGATCTGGACCAGCAGACCCGGATGAAGACACTTGAGGCCTTCCGGAAGGGTGAACTGAAGTTGCTTTGTGCTTCTGATGTCGCGGCTCGTGGTCTGGATGTCCCGGACGTCAGTC
>CAIYSH010000051.1 GCA_903928755.1 uncultured Alphaproteobacteria bacterium
AGCTGAGCCAGGGGCGTATCTTCTGCCTTGGCCCCGGCCTTCAATAATTGTGCGGCTCCCCGGATCCCGGCCAGGGGATTCTTGATTTCATGGGCCAGCATGCGACCCAGTCCGACAATGGTCCGAAGTCCTGCAGCCTCAGCCCCACCACGCTCCACAGCCAGGTGTCCGCCCTTGACATGAAGGGTCAGCAGGACAGAGCCGTCACCCAAGGGCACAGCCGCGCCGTCCGCTTCGAAGGATGGCAGTCCGAAAAGGGAAATCTCGACCTCCCGCTCCCGCACCGGCGCATTTTCTTCCAGGGCCCGGTTGAGCAGTGAAACCAGGGCCGATCCATGAGGCAAGGCCGCTCCGAACCGTCCTCTCGAGAGCAGGCTGAGCCCCTGCCCGAAAAGTCGTTCTGCGGCCTCATTGGCGGCAACCAGGGCGCCGTCTGCACTGACGACCAGGGCAGGTTCAGGGGAAAAATCGAAGGCAGCGGCCTTGAGGCCACTCAAATCACGCCCTGGAGAAAGGGTCTGAAAACGCGAGGTCATGCCGCCAATGTCTCCGATGGGAATTGCCAGAGTTCCGTCAGTCCTGAAATGACGCGACTTGGGTCATCATGTCGGCAGAGGGCCTGGCGGGCCGCCCTCAGAGCCGTGGCCTCAAGTGACACGGGAGCCTGGTCAACATAGGCCGCCAGATGTTTGCGGAAGACGCGCACACCGATGCGGGCTCCATAGAAGTCCAGGCAGTCGGCAAAATGTTCCAGGACAATCGCAAGACGTTCGGCCAGGCCAGGAACTTCAAAGGGCCGGCCATCGAGACCGGCTTCGATCTCGGCAGCGATCCACGGACGACCATATACTGCGCGCCCAACCATCACGCCGTCGGCACCCGACAGTTCCAGGGCGCGACGCGCTGTGGCGGCATCGTGGATGTCGCCATTTACAATGACGGGAATTCGCACCGCCTTCTTGACCTCGGCCACCGCCGCCCAATCGGCGGTGCCCTTGTAGAACTGGCATCGCGTTCGACCGTGCACCGTTACGGCCTGCACACCGAGGGCTTCGGCAGACCTGGCAATCTCAGGGGCATTAAGTGAGCCTGAGTCCCAGCCCAGACGCATTTTAACGGTCACTGGGACCTTAACGGCATTGACCGCCGCAGCCATCAGCCTGGCTGCAAGTTCCGGTTCCCGCATCAGCGCCGATCCGGCCGCTGCGCCACTTGTCACTTCCTTGGCAGGGCAACCAAAATTCAGGTCGATGATCTGTGCACCGGCCTGCTCGGCCAGACGGGCCCCCATGGCGATATGTTCAGGGTCTCGCCCGACGAGTTGGACCACCATCAAAGGCAGTCCGTCTCCAACCGCCGCGCGCCGCACGACATCGGGCCGACCGCGGGCAAACTCTGCGCAGGCAACCATTTCGGTTGCGACATACCTGGCACCAAGCCGGCTCGCCGCCCGACGAAAAGGCAGGTCCGAGACGCCGGTCATCGGCGCAAGCCATACGCGACCGCCCACCACTGCGTCACCAACATTGAGCGTATTGCTCATAAAATAGTCACTCCACTCGCCCTCTTTTTAGGCAATAATGTCAGCGGGGTAAAGCCCGGAGTTTTCCACCCCCATCCAGGAGGCTGGACACCGCAGACGGGCAGCCTAAACAAACCCCATGACCATTTCCGCAATCCTCCTCGCCGCCGGTGCCAGTACGCGCGCGGGACCCGGAACCCCGAAGCCCTGGCGGAGTCTGGCTGGGCGCACGGTGCTCTGCTGGTCTGCTGAAGCCCTGGTCGCGGCCGGCGTGGCAGAGATCGTCGTTGTCGTTGCGCCGGGGTGGGAAGCCACAGCGGCCCTCGAGCTGGCCCATATCTCCGGCTGGCGGTGCGTCGTGGGCGGACCCACCCGGGCTTTGTCAGTGCAGGCAGGACTGGCCACGATTGATGGCCCAGAGAACCGGGTCGTGCTCGTCCACGACGCGGCCAGACCTTTGGTTACACCTGCTCATATCCGCAGCCTGCTGGATGCCCTGGCTACAGCCGACGGTGCCCTGCCCGCACTTCCCGTCGCAGATACCCTGAAGCGGTTGAGGTCCGACACGCTTGAAACGGTTTCCCGGGACGGGCTCTGGCGGGCGCAGACCCCGCAGGCCTTCCGATTGGGCGTCCTCCGCAAGGCCTATCTGGAGTGGCCGCGGGACGAAGACCCGACGGATGATGCCGCAGTGGTCGAGCGTGCGGGAGGCAAGATTTCGATGGTTCCGGGGGATCCCCGCCTCATGAAACTGACCTATCCGGAGGATGTTGAAATGGCTGAGTCATTGGTCCAGCAGGCCAGAACAACCCGGGTCGGTCTTGGGGTTGATGCGCACCGCTGGGGACCGGGAAGCTCGGTATGGCTTTGCGGGGTTGAAATCGCCCATGACCAGTGCCTGATCGGTCATTCAGATGCAGACGCAGGACTTCATGCCCTTACTGATGCCCTGCTCGGAGCCATTGGCGATGGCGATATCGGTGAACACTTCCCGCCTTCAGACCCGCAATGGCGGGGAGCCTCATCTGACCGGTTTCTGGCCCATGCCGCCGACCGGGTAAGGGCTCGAGGCGGTCGGATCCTGAATGTCGATGTCACCCTTGTGTGCGAGCAGCCCAAAATCCGCCCTCACCGGGATGCCATGTGCCAGCGTCTTGCAGACATTCTCGGTGTCCGGTCTGACCAGGTCAGCGTCAAGGCCACAACCACGGAGGGCATGGGTTACACCGGCCGGGGAGAAGGCCTGATGGCACAGGCCGTCGCGACCATAGACCTGCCCGTCTGAGGATGGGTCCGACGCCCGCCTGGCGTTGGCCCCAAGGGTCTCGGATTACCTGATCAGGCCCTAACGGTTGTCAGCCTTCTGCCGGGCCCTGGAGATCATGGCCCCAATCAGGTTGGTATAATCGTCAGTCCAGGGTCTTGCCCCATTCGGGTTGGTGGGCTTCCAGCGCGGATCACCGATGAACCCTTCCAGGGCATCCCGGTTCCGGGCGATGATCAAGGCATCTTCAGAAGACTCGCTGAGCGCTGGGGCATTGGGGTCCATCTCATGGCTCTGCACCCTGGCAAACCCGCCTGCACGACGTGCCACGGCCATGGCAGGTCCCACCAGATCGACATTGCGGTTTGACAGGTGAAGGACCACCACCCCATCAGGTTTGATGTGCGCCAGATATCCTTTCACGGCCTCCACAGTCATCAGATGCACAGGGACACTGTCGGAGGAGAAGGCATCCACCAGCAGGATATCGAACAGATCCCGGGGTTGCCGAGACAGGGTCAGTCGCGCATCGCCAGTGACATAATCGATCGGCCCCCTCGCGCATTGGCTCACATAGGTAAACCGCTTGGGATCCGTTGCAATCCTGACCACCAGGGGATCAATCTCGAAGAAGGTCAATCTGTCAGCAGGCCGGACATAGCTCGCAACTGTCCCCGCCCCCAGACCAACAGCTCCGATCCGCAGGGCCGGTCTCGCTTTTTCCATCCGGGTGAAGACCTGACCGATCGGCGTCTGTGGGGCGTAATAGACAAGAGGTCTGCAGCGATAGGTCGGGTTCCTCGCCTGGGCCCCATGCAGGGTTGTGCCATGTACCAGCATCAGGACATCACCTCCCAGCTGGGGGACATCAAGATGCGACTCCTTCACCACCCCGAAAAAGCTTCGCCAGCGCGCCTGGCTCTCGGAGGTCAGGCCCGAAACCTGGGTCGATCCCCAGATCGCAACGGCCATGACGAAGAGCAACAGGGCCCGGCGCCGCAGGACAAAGGCACAGACCAGGGCTGTGGCTATGCCCAGCCGAGGCAGCACCAGGGCCAGATCGGGGTCCGTAATGCGGAATACGCCCATGGCAGACCCACCAAACTGGGTTTCCACCTGACGGAAAACCGGAAAGGAAATCGCCGCAACCAGGCCAACAGCAAGAGTGATCCAACGCCAGCGCCGGACAGGGCCAGACCCCCATGGCCTTGCCAGACAGGAGACGACCAGAACCAGTGGATATTCCCAGACATCGTTGAAGATCACGGGCGCCAGGAAGGCATTGAATCCGCCGCCTACGACGCCGCCAACAGACATCCAGAGATAGAATTCCGTCAGGTATCCGGGGTCGGGCCGGCGGGCCACCAAGGCCTGGTGACAGACCAGGGCGGTCAGAAAGAACACGACATACGCCGCAGGAAAAAGGCGTTTGGCTCTTCTGGCATAAAAACGTAAAAGGGAAAAAGAACCGTTGGATAGATCGCGCCGGATGATGCCCGTAATCAAAAAGCCAGAGATCACGAAGAAAATATCGACACCAACGAACCCTCCGGGGAGAAGCTTAAATCCTGCGTGATACACCAATACGAGCAAAACGGCGTAACCACGAAGAATCTGAAT
>CAIYSH010000052.1 GCA_903928755.1 uncultured Alphaproteobacteria bacterium
CGAGCCCATCATGGCCACTGAAGCGCCCATGGCAATGGCCTTGGCGAAGTCGCCGGAATACTTGATCCCGCCGTCGGCGATGACCGGAACCCCTGTGCCTCTGGCCGCACGGACCGCGTCAGCAATCGCGGTCAGCTGGGGAACCCCGACACCGGCCACTATGCGCGTGGTGCAGATCGAGCCCGGGCCGATGCCGACCTTCACCGAATCTGCGCCCGCGTCGATCAGGGCGCGGGCCCCGTCATAGGTGGC
Source organism: uncultured Alphaproteobacteria bacterium (assembly GCA_903928755.1). Classification (GTDB taxonomy): domain Bacteria; phylum Pseudomonadota; class Alphaproteobacteria; order Caulobacterales; family Caulobacteraceae; genus Phenylobacterium. The sequence goes on from CAIYSH010000052.1 coordinate 253, forward strand.
CACATTGCCCGCAATGATCTGGACCTTGTTGGCTTCCCGGCGCAGGCGACCCACCGCCTTGGCGACATCCGAATTGTGGCCATGGGCAGTGTCGATCACCACCACGTCGACGCCAGCCTCCACCAGGGCCATGGAGCGTTCAAAGCCCGGATCGCCGACGGTGGAAGCCGCGCCGACCAGCAGGCGGCCCTGGCCATCCTTGGCGGCCAGGGGATGGGCCTGGGCCTTTTCCATGTCCTTGACAGTGATCAGGCCGACGGCGCGATAGGCCTCGTCGACCACGATCAGCCGTTCGATCTTGTGCCGCCGCAACAGGTCCCGGGCCTCAGCCTGGGTGCAGCCTTCGCGCACCGTGATCAGGTTCTCCGAGGTCATCAGGGTCCGTGCTGGAGCATCGGACGAGCCCTCGAACCGCATGTCACGATTGGTGAGGATGCCCACCAGCTTGCCTGGGCCCGGCTCCACCACCGGGAACCCGGAAATCCGCCGACGGGCCTTGATTTCCAGCACTTCCCGCAAGGGGGTCTCGGGATTGATGGTCATCGGATTGATGACCATGCCGCTCTCATAGCGTTTGACTTCGCGGACCTGGTCGGCCTGTTCCTCGACCGTCAGATTGCGGTGCAGGATACCCATGCCGCCCGACTGGGCCATGGCGATGGCCAGCCGACTTTCGGTGACTGTATCCATCGCCGCCGAGACGATGGGAATGTTCAGACTGATTTCGCGGGTGAACCTTGTGGTGGTGTCGACCTGCGTCGGCATGACGTCAGACGCGCCGGGTTCCAGCAAAACGTCGTCGAAGGTGAGCCCTTCGCGAATCTCCATGAGATACTCCATTTTGCGAGCCGCGTATAAAGCGTTCAGGGGGTATGGGGCAAGACTTGATCACCGCAGGTCGCAAGGTCCTCGGTGCCGATTCAAGCTCGCCGCCACCCCGCCGACTGGAAAGGCAGGTTCTTCCGCGCAGCAGTCTCGGCCGTCCCTATCCCGGCACCCTGCTGCGGGGCACCAGCAGGAAGGCGGCTAGGTAGAGCAGGCCGGTCAGGATCAACAGATTGTCATAGCCGAGGTAGAGCGCCGAATATTCCAGGCACCCGCCTAGAATGGCCCCCAGCAGATTGACTGCGAAGGCCCCCTGGGAGTCGCTTGACTCCTCGAAGCGCTTCGAGAAGGCCACATTTGCAAGGAATATCGGCAGAAAAGCCAGGACCGTCGCAGCGATCAGCCTGGGGAAATAGGACAATTGCAGCAGGAATTCCGGCTTGATCATCCAGGCCAGGGCCAGGGATGCCGCAATGCCCATAAAGACAACCGGCAAGGGAACCTTGCGGAAAAAGCGGGTGGTCTCGACCGCGGCCAGAACGATCAGCAATACACCGGCAAAGACCAGGGCATTGACCATCCAGGTGGTCCCGAACAGCATGGCAAAGGTGGCGACATTCTTGGTTTCGAGAAGCAGGAAAGCGACGCCCATGAAGAACAGGTCTGCATAGGGCCGCATATTGCGCAGCGGCCCGCCCAGACCGCGGACAGTGACCAGGCTCGCCACGAAAATGCACAGCAGGGTGGTCATGTAGAGCGGCGGGAAAGCTCCTCCCCTGAAGTAGACAAACGGCCGGTCATCCGTGGCCGGAGCCACGCTCACAAGCGGGGCACGGGCCGACTGGGTGAGAGCGCAGACCTGATCGGAGGCGTTCCTTGCAATGCTTACGACGGCCTGCAGTTTGGCATAGGTATCCACGCAGGGCGGGTGTCCGAATGCCGCTTCTGCCGTGCCGGCCAGCCGGTCGATCAACCAGGGTTCGCGGTAATAGTTGTACATCGCAAAACCGCCATCCGGCTTCAGGTGCTCGCGCACGGCCCTCAGGGATTCCCGGGTGAAGAGGAAGGACTCCAGGCGGATCTGAGACCCGCCACTGACCAGGGTCAGGGAGTCCGGCAAGGCAAACAGGATCAGGTCGTACTTGCGATCGGTATTTTCCAGGAAGGCCCGTCCGTCATTCACATGCCGGCTGACCCGGGGATCAGAATAGGGTCTGTCCGGGTGCAGTTCAGCCCCCAGGGCCATGATCTTCGGATCGATGTCGACGGCATCCACATGGCCTGCGCCTTTTTTCAGCGCAATAGCGACATCAGACCCCGAGCCGGCACCGACAATCAGCACATCCTTCAGGCTATTACCCGGGAACCGCTCATAGGGCGTTCCATAGATATGTTCCCCCGAATTCAGCCGCATATCTGCCGAACCCATGATCTGGTGGGGCACACCATTTGCGCTGATTGCATAGAATTTTTGCCCGTGATCAACACCTGGCGAGATGACAAGTTTGTTGTAGGGGGACCAGGTCGTCCCCGGCACAAGGGTCTCAACGCCCAGAACGACAAGCAGGACGAAGGCCCAGGCAGCAGTCACCCGCCAACGCGCCTTTTCGGAAAGCAGGATGAAGAGTGCGGTGACAATCAGGCCCCAGACAATCGAGGGCGCACAGAGGAAACTCAGAAGCGTGAAGGCCCCTATGCCCAGCAGGGATCCGATCAGGTCATAGCGATAGGCGGCCAGGGGCGGCAATTGCCCGAAGCAGCGCCCGACGAATTCGGCCGGGCCTGCCATGATGGTTGCCACCAGGAGGAAAAGGACCGGGAGGACAATCCAGGCGGGAGGACCGCTCATCTTCAAGGCCGTGAAATATATCATGGCCGAGCCGCTGCGCTCGATGGCAACAGGGAACAGCATGACGACCAGGACCAGCAAGGCAAGCAGGGGGAATGAAACCGGCCAGATCGACCAGGATTTCCGGCTGATCAGAAACCCTGCGCCTATACCCAGAAAGGACCCCAGCAGCACAAAATTCGAGAAATAGGCCAGGTGAATGACATTCGCGCCCAGCCAGCGGATCAGGGCCATTTCAAGGAAGAGCATAAGCATGCTTGCCAGGGCGAGCCGAACCGGAAGGCTGGCCTTGATGGCTTGAATCCAAACGCTGTAGACCGGAGCTGACCCGTCCTGAATCATGGAAAACTCCAATGGTTAATCAGGGTGAAGGATGCGGCGTGACAATTGAAGATGTCCTTAACACCCGGGCATCGGGCCGGGAGGGCCTTCAACCTGGTCTGCGGCAAGAGTGCTGCGACCCGATTTCAGGAGCTTGAGGCATGCGTGCATCTGTCATTGCGGTCTGCCTGGGGCTTGCCCTGGCTGTTGCCTGTTATCTGAATTTCTCTGGCGCCGTCCCGCGCCTCATCCACCTGGCGGGCCCGTTCAAGCCCACAGAGGTCCGGAGCGAAAGGATCGACTATGACCTCAACCCTGAGGTCGAGACCTTCCTGGTCTACGTCCCCAGGTCATATGACGGCTCGGTCCCCTACGGTCTGATTGACTACACATATTCCGACGATGAAATCACCCGGCTTCCACAAGGCTGGAAGGCGGTTCTGGACAGGCGCAGATATATCTTCGTTGCCGCCCGGAATGCCGGGAACACCCAATCGAACAGTCGTCGTTACGGCCTGGCTGTAATGGGTGCCCAGCTGATCATGAATGACCATGCGATTGATCCCAACAGGGTTTTCGCCGCCGGCCTTTCCGGCGGCGCACGGACGGCCGGCGACCTTGGTTTCTACCAGCCAGACCTGTTCAAGGGATCCATTCAAAGCTGCGGGACCAATTTCTTTCGATCCACTCCAGAGGTTGATCGCGATCCTGTAGCGGATGCCGGTTATGGGGAAATGCAAGCCAATGACGTCGAGATCATGCGCGCAAGACCCTTCCGTTTTGCCCTGGTCACCGGACCCGGCGATTTTCGACATGGCGCGATCCTGGACATCTTCCACGGCGGATTCGAAGCGGAGGGCTTCAATGCCAAACTCTTTGATGTGCCCGGCATGGGACACCAGGACGCCGATGGGCAGACCCTGGAAAAAGCCCTGAACTTTCTGGAAACGGGCAAATAAGGCCGGAAATCACGCGGTAATGTCGCTTGAACAAAAGGAACCAGGTTCCTGAATACCGGCTGGCGCCCCTAACCCTTGTCTTCTGCGAGGGTATGCGCCACCACGGCATTGGCATGGCCATGGCCCATGCCATGCTGCGCCTTCAGGAAGGCGACGAGGTCCATGTGTTTTGCAGGATAGCGGCTGCGGACCAGGGCCTTCCAGTAGGCGATCGGGTGACCGTAGGTCTTCTCGATGGAAGGAAAGTAGGAGGCCGGGCCTTTCACGGGGTGATCTGTCATGGGGCCCTTGAAACGGTTCGGAGACGGGTCGTCAAGGTCCACGCGGGCCGGCCCCCTCAGGCGTCCCGGGCAGCGTCCAGGTATTGGCGGAGCTCTGTCAGGAAGGGCATGACCCGGGCGAGGTCCTCCGGGCTGAAGCGCTCTGCCATCCTCGCAAGGTCAGGATCCAGACTGGCTATGGCTTGATCGCGACATTCACGACCCTTCGCCGTCAGCCAGACACAGCGACTGCGGCCATCCTTCGGATTGGGCCGCAGTTCCACGAGACCTTGAGCCTCCAGAACGGCCAGGGTGTGGGTCATACTGGTCTTTGGAGTCTGGAACGCCCTGGCCATGGACAGGGGTGTCCGGCCGTCGCCAAGGCGCGCCAGATGATTGAGGACCGAAAACTGGGCCTGGTTCATGCCATTCGAAAGGCGGGATTCCAGCTGGGTCCGACCCAGCTGGGCGATGATCCCGATCTCGTTGACCAGGGCGAAATAGAGGATCCGGTCGAAGGGCATCTCAGGTCCGGGCAATCAGCTCTGACAGGCCACGCCGCGGCGCCGGGTCCAGGGCAGCCGTTCCCGCCGGAAGTCGGCCCAGGCGGGCCAGCATCTGCACGGTGCGCCCCTCACCAGGTGCGATAAGACCATGAATATCCTTATACTCCCGGGCGACCTGCGGATATTCCTGCAGGGATTGTTCATTGGGCTGGGTTGAAAGACCAAGGGCAGTGGCCGCAAGGGCTGCCCGGGCATAGGCCCGACCGGCATCAACCTGCTGGGTGCGACGATTTCCGTCCGTGACGATCCACAGATAGGCGGGGGTCGAAGCGGTGATCCGGTCAAAATCCTTGATCTGGGTGGTCATGGCGGGAGATCCGGGGGCGGGTGGCTTGGTACGGTCAAACAGACCCATTGAGGCCAGGGTAACGAGCTTCGGGTCAGAGATCGATATGCCATCACGATATCGGTCAATCTCCGGTCCGCCAATCCGCAGCAGGCGCACGGACTCCATCATGGTCTCAGGTGTGGTGAGCTCGTTGACCCAGGCGCGGCGGGTGATGTCCCGGATGATCGAGAGGC
>CAIYSH010000053.1 GCA_903928755.1 uncultured Alphaproteobacteria bacterium
AAGTTGGCGGCCGCTTCGGTCGTTCACCGCAGCGCCGACCTCAACGAACTGAACCGGGCGATCTATACCCCCTGCGACGTCTGTGCCGCCGATGGTGCACCAAAGGCCCCGAGCTGGTCCATCAAGGCCGATCAGGTGGTCCAGGACCATGCCCACCAGGTCGTCTACTACAAGAACGCGACCATCCAGATTCTCGGGATTCCGGTTCTCTATCTTCCGGTTTTCTGGCATCCGGATCCACAAGCCGTCAGAAAATCAGGCCTGCTGCCTCCCAATTACGGTTTGTCGAACCGCCGGGGTTTTTCCTATGAACAACCCTATGTCCAGGTCCTGACACCGTCTTCAGATCTGACGGTAAGCCCCCAATTAAACACGAAAATCAATCCGCTTCTAAACGCTCGGTACCGACAGCGTTTCAATTCCGGGGCTGTGGACGCACGGTTCGGATACACCCACGACACGGACTTCGACGGTAAAGGCAAGGGCTTCGGCGCAAATACGTCCAGAAGCTATGTCCTGGCGTCCGGAGCCTTTGCGCTGACAGAAAACTGGCGGTGGGGCTTCAGCGCTGAACGCACGTCCGACAAGCTCATATTCGACAAGTATGACATCGGGGACGTCTATGTTGCCCGGGGACCTTATGTCGCGGATGACCGGCGGCTGATTTCACAGGTCTATGCGACCCGCCAGGATCCGAAATCCTGGTTTTCTGTCGCCGCATTCTCAATCCAGGGGCTGAGGCCCGGCGACAGCGATCGCACCTTCCCGATCGTTGCGCCCCTGATCGAATCCCGCTGGGAACCGGATCAGAGCCTGCTCGGCGGCCGACTGCGCCTTCTGGGATCTGCCGTTGCCCTGACACGGGATCAATCCTCTGACTCTCCGGCCCTCAATCTCCCCGGACTGGACAGTCGTCGCGCCTCAGGAGAAGCAGACTGGCAGGCGACGCTGATCACCCCGACAGGCCTGCGAATCGTTCCGTTCGCAAATGCGCGATTTGATGCCTATAATCTCAATGATTTGAATGGAATACGGGGAAAATCTAACAGTATTGCCAGGGGGCTTGTGACAGCGGGTGCAGACGTCAGCCTGCCCTTCGCCCGGCGGTTTGACACCTCTACGGTGATTATCGAGCCCGTCGGCCAGATCGTGATTTCGCCCCGCGTGCGACAGATCGAGGTCGGTAAGAGCTCATCGGGTCTGCCTGTCTATCTGAACGAAGATTCCATCGCCTTCGAGTTCGACGAAACGAATCTGTTCAGGGCGGACAAGTTTCCAGGACACGATCTCTATGAGGATGGGTTGAGGGCAAACCTCGGGGGCCGCGCAATCGTCCTCTGGGACGACGGCAGGAGGGCAAACCTCCTGATCGGTCGCAGCTACCGGAATTCCGACAATGCCAACTTCTCCACGACCAGCGGCCTGACAAAAAAGGCCTCGGACTGGATCGTCGCCGCCGACGCACAGCCCATGACCGGCGTCTCATTCTTCACCCGCGCCCGGCTGGACAGTGACCGACTTGCCCTCCAGCGGGCTGAGGCCGGTGCCAATGTCAGCCTGAAGCGTGGCAGTGGATATTTCCGTTATCTCAGGGACGTTTCCGGGCCCACGGGGCTGAAAACAGAAAACGTCGATCTGGGGGGAGAAGTTTTTGTCAATAAAAACTGGGGCATTTCGGCCTATGGCAATCGCGACCTCGCACAGAACGCATGGCTTATCCGGGACCTAGGCATTGTCTACCGGGATGAATGCACGCGCGTCGACATCATTTACCGCCGCGAAGATGTCGTGGTCGGGCGACTTGGCAAATCAGAGTCCATTGCCGTGCGCCTCACCCTCGCCACATTGGGCGGGCCGATATATGCTAACTGACTGAACTGATCTTGAGCGTGCGCGCGTCGCCGCGCCCCGCTTTGAAGGAATGCACCACCCCATGAAGACATCGACGAAGGTCACGGGCCAATGGGCACGCGGCGCGGTCATAGCGGCCGTCATGGGTCTGGCACCGGCTGCATTTTCGCAAGCCCTGCCAGCCCCCGCAGAACAACCGCCAGCGGCCCCTCCCCCAGCGTCGGCATCCGTGGCCGCGATCGTGAATGACGAAATCATATCGACCTACGACCTGTCGCAGAGAATGCGTCTGCTCATCGCGACCAGCGGCGTACAACCCACTGAGCAGACCCTTCCGCAATTCCAGAGGGAAGCCCTGATCAGTCTGGTGGATGAGCGCCTTCAGCTTCATGAGCTCCGTCGGGTCGAGAAGGAGCAGAAGATGGATCTGGTGGCCACCGATCCCGAGATCAATGACGAGATCGCGGACATGGCCAAGCAGAACCGCATGACGGAGGAACAGTTCACCGCCCAGATGACGTCACAGGGCATCGGGATCGAAACGCTTCGGCAGCAGTTGCGGGCCCAGGTCAGCTGGCAGCGCTGGATCCGCGGTCGATATGGCTCACGCTTGCGGATCGGCGACGATCAGATCAATGCCCAGCTGCAACACATCCAGGCTTCCGCCTCGAAACCCCAATACCAGATTGCGGAAGTCTTCCTCGACGCCAACCGGGTTGGCGGCATGGAGACCGCCCTGTCGGGTGCCACGCAGTTGATTACGCAGTTACAACAGGGAGCCCCCTTCCAGTCGGTCGCCCGGCAATTCTCGGCGTCTGCCTCTGCAGCCATCGGTGGTCAGGTCGGCTGGATTGCCTCTGGCGAAATGCCGTCAGAGGTTGAGACGGCGATGGAACAGATGCGACCAGGTCAGCTTTCAAAGCCCATCCAGGTGCATGATGGCGTCTACATCATCTATCTCCAGGACAAACGGGCCGGAGCCAGCGCGGCTCTGGTCAGCCTGAAACAGGCCGCCATCGCCTTGCCGCAATCGGCAAGCCCGGCTGATCTCGAGACTGCAAGAACCCGGCTTCTGACCCTCAAGGCCCAGATCAAGGGATGCGAGGATCTGGAGGCAAAAGCATCCAAAGTGGCCGGTGTCGTCGCCGGGGATCTTGGCGAGGCTGAGATCAAGGACCTCGCGCCCGCCTTCCGGGAGGCCGCGGAAACCCTTCAGGTCGGGCAGATTTCCGATCCGATCCGGACAGCGGCAGGGCTGCATATTCTCGGTATCTGCGGGAAGCGATCGGGGGGCGATGATGAGTCCCAGAGCCGCGAGCAGATCGAGAACCGGCTTTTCGGGCAGCAACTGAGCATGATCGCGCGGCGTTACATGCGTGACCTCAGGAACTCCGCGACGATCGAGACCCGGTAAGGTCAGGACAGCCCTTGCCCTGTCCTGCGCCCCTGATTGTTTCTTTGGGTGATCCCGCAGGCATCGGCCCCGAAATCATCGGGCAGGCCTGGGACTCCCTGCGCCATGACGGCCCCGTCTTTGCCGTCGCGGGAGACTCTGACCTGCTGGAGTGCCTCGGGTTCCCGGTCCGGGTTCTGACCGATATCGGCGAGGCGCTTGATGTCTTTCCGACATCGTTGCCCGTTCTGCACAGCCCGGTCGGCACGAAGGTATCGGCGGGAAAACCTGACCCTTCAGCGGCCCCAGCCATCATAGGATGGATACGCGACGCAACCCTGCTCTGCCTGAGCGGGAAGGCAGCAGGCCTTGTCACCGCACCGATCGCCAAGGCCAACCTCTACAGCGCCGGCTTCGCCTACCCTGGTCACACTGAGTATCTCGGCTTCCTGACGTCGCAGGCACCCTATGAGGGCGCGCGCGGCCCCGTCATGATGCTGGCGGTAGAAGGGCTCCGGACAACCCTGGTGACCATCCACCAGCCGCTGGCTGATGTTCCTGCATCCCTGTCCCGGGACAGGATCATTCATGCAGGCCTTGTCACGGCCCAGGCCCTGAAACGCGATTTCGGCATTTCCAATCCGAGGATCGCCGTGGCAGGGCTAAATCCCCATGCAGGGGAAAATGGCACGATTGGCCGGGAGGAAATCGATTTGATCGCACCCGCCATAGCACACCTGAAAACCCTGGGCGTAAACGCTTCCGGCCCTTATCCAGCAGACAGCCTATTCACGACAGACCATCGCCAGACCTATGATGCCGCCGTTTGCATGTATCATGATCAAGCCCTTATACCTGTGAAAATGCTGGATTTCTGGGGCGGTGTTAATGTCAGCCTCGGCTTGCCGGTGGTAAGGACATCGCCAGATCACGGTACGGCTTTCAACATTGCTGGAACCGGCACGGCGCGGCCCGCCAGCATGATCGCTGCGATCCGAATGGCGCGGGCCATAGCTGACTGCAGATCCAGGTGACCGGCATGGAGAGCCTGCCTCCCCTCCGTGACAGTCTTGCTGCCCATGGTCTGATTGCCAACAAGGGATTCGGACAGCACTTCCTTCTGGACCTGAACATTACGCGCAAGATCGCCAAGCTTGCCGATCTCACGCCGGATCTGACCGTGCTGGAGATCGGACCTGGCCCCGGGGGACTGACCCGTGCCCTGCTGGAAACCGGCACAAGGGTCATTGCCGTGGAAAAAGACATCCGCTTCAAACCCTTGCTGGAAGATCTTGCGGCGACGGCAGATGGACGCCTGACCCTGGTCTTCGATGACGCCCTGAAGGTAGATGAAACCCACCTGCTGCAAGGCCGACCTGCAGCCATAGTTTCCAACCTGCCCTACAATGTCGGCACAGCCCTGCTGATCAAATGGCTGACAGGGCCATTCCGGCCAGAGAGCCTGACACTGATGTTTCAGCGTGAGGTCGTGGATCGCATCACCGCTGGCGAAAATGATGAGGCCTACGGACGCCTGGCTGTCCTGACCGCGGCAACGGCCTCGGCCCGCAAGGTGATGGATGTGCCCGCCCAGGCCTTTACGCCGCCCCCCAAGGTCACCTCTGCCGTGGTCCGACTGGTGCCCTCATCCTCGCCGCTCCCCGAGGACCTGCTGGACGCTCTCCAGAAGGTGACGGCAGCGGCATTCGGTCAAAGACGAAAAATGCTGAGGTCCAGCCTCAAGGTGCTGGGCGGTGAAAATCTCTGTCAATCGGCGGGACTGTCAGCAGACCGCCGCGCCGAAACCGTCGATCTGGACGGTTTCCTCAGTCTTGCAAGAGCCCTGCTGGCAAGGACGGCATAGCCAGCCGCCGGGCCAGGGCCTGATTTACGGCCTGGTAGTGCGGTACGAAATCCCGCTCAAGCCGGGCGCGCGTGAGGAACAGGGGGATCAAGCCCTCCAGGTCCTCGCCATGGAGCAGCCTGACCCCCTGCCCTTCTGGCCGGATTTCGAAATGGTGTCGCCCCTTGAAAAGCAGCGGTATCGAACCCGACCAGGCCAGTGCCCTTCCGGGTTCAAATGTGGTGATGGTGACGGTCTGGCTGATGGTTCTCCCGGGCAGAGCCGGATTCAGAAAGGTCATGGGGATCCTGGCACCAAGGGCCGACCTTCCCGTGGCCTCGATGTTCAGGGGGTTCCATTCCGAATAGCGATCAAAGTCGGAGAGGATGTCCCAGACCGTGGATGCCGGGTGCTCGAGGAAAATTTCCGTTCGGATGTAAGCCATCCGAGATGTTTATCACGTGGCACCTCAACTGCCAGCCGGACTGCAGATGTGACCCACCTCACGAAAGCTTGATCATCGCTCAGGCACACCATAAGACTGTCACATGTCCATCGGCTGATTCCGGCACCGTCGTGGTTCCGGGACCCATCACGGACACATCGGGAGAGAAACAAATGAAGAAGATTGCCCTGACCGTCGTGGCCCTGGCCGCCGTCGCCTCGCTCGCCGCCTGCAGCAAGCCTGCTGAAGCTCCTGCCGCTGACGCTGCTGCGCCTGCCGCTGAAGCCGCTGCTCCGGCTGCCGCGCCTGCCGCTGACGCTGCAATGGCGCCTGCCGCTGAC
>CAIYSH010000054.1 GCA_903928755.1 uncultured Alphaproteobacteria bacterium
CTGCGTCACGGGCGGCGGACCTGTGTCGGCGGGCTGGTCCTGGTCCGCCAGCGGCCCGGCACCGCCAAGGGGGTGGTCTTCATGACCCTGGAGGATGAAACCGGCACGGCCAATGTCGTCATCTGGAAGGACGTCTTTGACGCCAACCGGCGATTGATCATGGGGGGCAGTTTTATCGCCGTGCACGGCCAGCTTCAGATCGAGGACGCCGTAGTCCATCTGGTGGCCAGAAGCTTTGTCGACCTCTCCCATCTGGCGGCCAGGATGAAGCAGGAAGATCCGGCGGCATCAGGGCATGGCCGCATCGACGGACAACTGCAGGCCAGCCGCGACTTTCACTGAAGCCAGCCTTGACCTGGATGTCTGCGAAGGGGAATCCTCCGCCCCAACGGGACCCCATCCCGACAGGAGGAAAATCCATGCGTGCCAGCCGCTCTGTCGTGTCCCTGCTGGGGACCTTGTTCGTCGTCGCAACTTCGGGCCATGCAGAACCCGTCAAGGCGCGTGTGGAAACCGGTGTCCTGGCTGGTGAGGCCGGAGCGGGAGTTGCGGTCTACCGGAACATCCCCTTTGCGGCGCCGCCGGTCGGTGCCCTGCGCTGGGCCCCGCCCGCCAAGGCGGCCGCCTGGTCCGGCGCGCGCGACGCGGTCAAGGTTGGCCCTTCCTGTGTCCAGCCGATGAATGCCGACGGCAGCCCCAACAGCGGCGGTGCCAATGGCCCCATGAGCGAGGACTGCCTCCAGCTCAATGTCTATGCCCCGGTCGGTGCCAGGGGCGCGCCGGTCATGGTCTGGATCCACGGCGGCAGCCACCGGACCGGCGCTGGCTGGGTCTATGACGGGACCAGTTTCGCCAGGGACGGTGTGGTCCTGGTGACCATCAACTATCGCCTCGGCCCTCTGGGTTATTTCGCCCACCCGGCCCTGACCAGGGCGGCAAAGCCGGGGGAACCCCTGGGTAATTACGGTCTGATGGATCAGATCACTGCCCTCAAATGGGTCCAGCGCAACATCAAGGCCTTCGGCGGCGATCCGAAGCGGGTCACGGTATTCGGCGAAAGTGCCGGCGGCATGAGCACCCTGGCCATACTGGCAACCCCCTCGACCAAGGGGCTCTACAGTCAGGCCGTGGTCCAGTCCGGCGGCGGTTGGTTTCCCCCTGCCGATCTCGCCGCCAAGGAGGCCGATGGCCTCAAGGCTGTCAAAGCCATGGGGGTCGAAGGTCCCGACGCCAACCAGTTGCGTGCCCTGTCGGCCACCGATCTGGTGGCCAAGATCGGCGGCAGCTTCGGACCCTTTGTCGATGGCAAGCTGATGATCGAGACACCCAGCCAGGCCTTTGCCGCCGGCCGCGCCGCGGACGTTCCCCTGGTGATCGGTTCCAACTCCGGCGAAGATTCCCTTATGGGTCCATGGGCTCCGTCCATGGCCGCCATGATCCCGCCTGCCGCCCGAAGCCTCTATGTCCAGGAAGCTGCGGCGGGAGACGAGACCCTGGCCCGCGCCATATTCACCGACCGGATCATGGGTGCCCCCGCCCGCTGGATTGCCCGCACGGGAGCCAGTGGCCAGCCCACCTGGCTCTATCACTTCTCCTATGTCGGATCCCGGTTCAGGCCTGCGGTGACCCGGGCCTTCCATGCAGCCGAGATCCAGTATGTTTTCCAGTACTGGGGCCGTCGTACGCCCATGAGCATGGTGTCCGAGCAGGATCAGGCCATGGCGCGGCTCATGCATTCCTGCTGGGTTGCCTTCGCCACGAAAGGGCACCCTGACTGTGCCACAGGCCCCGCCTGGCCAGCCTATTCGGCGAATACTGACCAGCTCATGGAATTTGGTGATCAGAGCGGTCTGGTCGGAGGATTTCGCGCAAAGCAGATGGACGCGCAGGAAACCTTCATGCTTCCCGCACTAAAACTGCCGCATTAACCACTCCAAAACCCCGGGCAGTGCCATATGGGGTCTGGAGAATGCCGCCGTAACAGCATGGGGCTGCCGCCCGGTGCCCGATGGTTTCGATCGCCTGTCGGGACCTCAGCAGGGCATATCCCGTGATCCGGCAGGGATCGCGAATCCGACCTTGGCCGTGAGGGTTCAGGGCCGCCGTGACCAAAGGGAAGTATCCATGGCCGTCGCCGCCCTGGTCGATGTCATTGTTCTGTTCGGCGGCACGGGCGACCTCGCCCAACGCATGCTGTTTCCCGCACTCTATTTCCTGGATGCAGACGGCTTCCTGACCCCGGACATCCGCATTGTCGCCACCGCCCGGGCGGACATGTCGCGAACGGACTTCATGGCCCGGACGAAGGACTCCGTCGCCCTGCGGGTCGGAGGGCTCAGCGATGAGGTCTGGGCCCGGTTCGAAGCCCGGCTTGATTATGTGGTGGCCGATGCCACGACCCTCGAAGGGGCCGAGAAGATCAAGGCCGCAACGGCCTGGGCGGTGACGCCCATGTTCTATCTTGCCGTATCCCCCAGCCTTTACAGCCGGATCTGTGGAAACCTTCAGGCCTCAGGTCTGGCGACCCCCACCAGCCGCATCGTCCTGGAGAAGCCCATAGGTCATGATCTGGAGAGTTCCAGGACCATAAACCAGGCTGTGGGCGAGGTCTTCAGCGAGGATCGGGTTTTCCGCATCGACCACTATCTGGGCAAGGAGACGGTCCAGAACCTCATTGCCCTGCGGTTTGCCAATACCCTGTTCGAGCCCCTCTGGAACAATCTGACCATAGATCATGTGCAGATCACCGTGGCAGAGACCGAGGGCGTCGGGGATCGCTGGCCCTATTATGACGAGCACGGTGCCCTGCGCGACATGCTCCAGAATCACATGCTGCAACTGCTGTGTCTGGTGGCCATGGAGCCGCCTTCGGACATGGAGCCCGACTCTGTCCGCAATGAAAAGGTCAAGGTCCTCCGGTCCCTTCGGCCCTTTACCCGGGCAGATGTCATGGCCAGCAGCGTGCGGGGCCAATATACCCCCGGTGTTGTCGCCGGGGCCTCGGTCAGGGGTTACGAGGACGAGCGCGGCCAAGCTTCGGGCATAGAAACTTTTGTGGCCCTTCGCGCCGATATCGACAACTGGCGGTGGGCGGGTGTGCCCTTCTACCTGCGCACCGGCAAGCGCCTGCCTGAGCGCCGGACCCAGATCGTCATCCAGTTCAAGGGCGTTCCCCACTCGATCTTCGGTGAATCGGCCAGGAATGACCTTGTCGCCAATCGCCTCGTGATCGACCTGCAGCCGGATGAGGACATCGAGCTGCTGTTGATGAACAAGTCCCCGGGTCTGTCCCAGGGCGGCATGCGTCTGCAGTCACTTCCGCTTTCCCTTTCCCTGCTCAAGGCCTTTGCTGGCCCCAATGCCCGCAGGCACATCGCCTATGAGCGACTGCTTCTGGATGTCATTCACGGGGTTTCGACCCTCTTTGTCCGCCGGGACGAAGTGGAGGAGGCATGGACCTGGGTAGACGGTATTTCCCGGGCCTGGACGGACGCCGCCATGGTGCCCAGGCCCTATGCCGCCGGGAGCTGGGGCCCCGCCGGTGCATTTGCTTTGATCGAGCGCACAGAACGCGCCTGGCATGATTAGGACCCGCCCATGATCCGCGCCCGCCGCGCCCGTATTGTCGCCACACTTGGCCCGGCCAGCGCCCAGCCGGCCCAGGTCGTCGCCCTGGCCCGGGCAGGTGCTGATGTCTTCCGCGTGAATTTCAGTCACGGTGCCCATGAAGACCATGCCCGGACCATCGCCAATGTCCGGCAGGCAGAGATCGAGGTTGGTCGCCATCTTGCGGTCCTGGCAGATCTTCAGGGCCCCAAACTGCGACTGGGCGAATTTGCCGGGGGGCGGATCAAGCTGAAGGTTGGCCAGGACTTCCGCCTCGACCGGGACCCCAGGCCCGGGGACGCCGGGCGGGTCTGTGTGCCGCACAGTGAAATCTTTGCGGCCCTCAGACCGGAGGCCGAAATCCTGCTGGATGACGGCAAGGTGCGCCTGAAGGTCGTGTCCTGCGGCCGCGACTTTGCTGAAACGACCGTGCTGGGGGGAGAGGCCCTCTCGGACCACAAGGGCCTGAACCTGCCCGGCCTGACCATTCCCATCCCGGCCCTGACCCCCAAGGACCGCCAGGACCTGGACTTTGCCCTGGCCCAGGGGGTGGACTGGGTGGCCCTGTCCTTCGTCCAGCGTGCCGCCGACATGGCCGAGTTGCGACAGATCGTGAAGGGGCGCGCCGGGGTCCTGGCCAAGATCGAAAAGCCGGCCGCCCTTGAGGCCCTGGATGAAATCCTCGACCTCTGCGAAGCCGTGATGGTGGCCCGGGGAGACCTTGGGGTTGAACTGGCGCCAGAGGATGTTCCGGTGGTCCAGAAGGCCCTGGTACGCGCTGCGCGGACCCGCGGCATTCCGGTCATTGTCGCCACCCAGATGCTGGAATCCATGATCCATGCGCCGACCCCGACCCGGGCCGAAGCCTCCGATGTGGCCGGTGCCGTCTATGAGGGTGCCGATGCCGTCATGCTGTCCGCGGAAACGGCCGCCGGGGATTTCCCGCTGGAAGCCGTCACCATCATGGATCGCATACTGACCCGGGTCGAGCAGGACCCCCGCTGGCCGGAACTGATGCGGGCTGAATATCCCATCGAGGATGCGGATGCCGATGCCCTGGTTGCAGCCGCGCGACGGGCAGCCGATTCGGCCAGCACGGGCTGCCTTGCGGCCTTTACCACCACAGGTCAGACCGCCCTGCGACTTTCCCGGGAACGGCCGCTCCAGCCAACCCTGGCCCTGACCACAAGTCTGGGTACGGCCCGGCGTCTAGCTCTGGCCTGGGGTGTGGAAACCCAGGTCATAGCCCCGATTTCCGATGCCGAGGACCTGGCCAAGGTCGCCGTGGATCATGCCGTCAATCTGGGTCTCTGCGCCCCGGGTGCCCGGGTCCTGATCCTTGCCGGCCTGCCCATGGGCTCCCCCGGCGCTGCCAATATACTGCGGATTGCCCATGCCCCCCTCAGGCGGGGATGAGTCCAGGGGTGTAAGCCTGAGCTTAAAGGTCTAAACCCCCGGCGCTACATCTTCGAGCCTGAGAGCAACCAGGAGACGTCCATGCATCCGGTTACGGC
>CAIYSH010000055.1 GCA_903928755.1 uncultured Alphaproteobacteria bacterium
AAGACCGGTGAAGCCATCGACGTCGCCCCGGGGGTGAAGTGGCTGCGCATGCCACTGGGTGGGGCCTTGTCCTTCATCAATGTCTGGGCGATCGAGGAAGAGGGCGGCTGGGCCATAGTCGACACCGGTATGGGTGGCTCGGAAACCCAGCAGGCCTGGCGCAAGGCCTTTGCCGGGCCTCTTGCAGGGCTCACGGTCACCCGGGTCTTCGTGACCCACATGCACCCTGATCACATCGGCATGGCGGGCTGGATCACCCGCAAGTTCGACTGCCGCCTCTGGATCACCCGGCTGGAATTCCTCATGTGCCGGTCCCTTGCCGCCGACACCGGCCGTGAAGCCCCCGATGATGCCATCGAATTCTACAAGGCCGCAGGCTGGGATGAAGACGCCCTGGAAAACTACAAGGCCAAGTTCGGTGGTTTCGGTCGTGGCCTTCACGCCCTGCCCGACAGCTTCCACCGGCTGACCGACGGCGATGAAGTCCGGATCGGTGCCCACGACTGGAAGATTGTGGTCGGCTCAGGCCATTCGCCTGAGCACGCCTGCCTCTATTGTCCCGACCTGAAACTGCTGATCAGCGGCGACCAGATCCTGCCCAAGATCTCGTCCAATGTATCGGTCTTCCCGACGGAGCCAGCGGGCGATCCCCTGACCGACTGGCTGACCTCCCTGGCTCGCATCAAGACCCAGGTCCCGGATGATGTCCTGGTCCTGCCGGCCCATAACGACCCTTTCCATGGCCTTCATGCGCGGATCGATCACCTGATCGGTGGCCACGAACGGGGCCTCGACCGATTGGCCAAGCTGGCCATCGAGCCCAAGCGGGCTGTCGATGTCTTCCACGTCCTGTTCCGCCGCAAGATTGATCAATGGGTTCTGGGCATGGCCACGGGCGAGAGCCTGGCTCATATCAATTGCCTCATAAGCCGGGGTCAGATGACCAGGACCACAGATGGCCAGGGCGTTGCCTGGTATCAAACGATTGCCTGAGAGAAAGCGCCGCACCATGACCCGCATCACAACTGGCCTGAGCCCCTTTACCGACGCCGCCGATATTGCCGAGGGGCATGACCTCTCAGGTCGAACCATGATCATCACTGGAGGCGCTACCGGAATAGGCATCGAAACCGCGCGGGCACTGGCGGCCGCCGGAGCCGAGGTGATGATCGCCGTGCGCAACCGCAAGGCCGGGGAAGACGCCGCAGCTGAAATCAACAGCCAGATCGGCGCCGAGCGGGTGGAAATCGGGGCCCTGGACCTGTCGGATCTCGCCTCTGTCGCCGCCTTTGTCCGGGCCTGGGGGGACAGACCTCTCCATGCGCTGATCAACAATGCCGGGGTCATGGCCTGTCCGCAGACCTACACAGCCAATGATCTGGAAATGCAGGTGGGGACCAACCACTTCGGCCACTTCCTGCTGAGCGTCGGCCTGGTCCGGGCCCTGATGAATGGCGAGGAGGCCGGACGCACAGCCCGGCTGGTCAGCCTGTCTTCCATCGGCCACCGACGCGGCGGCATCAACTGGGACGACATGCACTATCGCACCCGGCCCTATGACAAGTGGGAGTCCTATGGTCAGTCCAAGACCGCCAATTCCCTGTTCGCGGTCGGGTTCTACGAGCGGTTTGCCGAACTGGGCATCACCGCAAACGCCGTCATGCCCGGCGGCATCATGACTCCCCTGCAGCGCCATCTGCCCCGGGAGGAGATGATCGCCATGGGATGGATGAACGATCAGGGCGTCATCGCCCAGGGCTTCAAGACCCCGGCGCAAGGGGCCTCCACCAGCGTCTGGGCGGCCATCGGGCCGGAACTGGAAGGCGTCGGCGGCCTCTATCTTGAAAATCTGGCCCAGGCCCTGCCCTGGGGCGAGGAACCCAATGCCGGCGTCATGCCCCATGCCCTGGACCCCGAGGCGGCAGACCGGCTGTGGGTGGTGTCGGAAGAGAGGACCACGGGGGACATGAGCCCCAGATCCTGATTCAGGTCGAAGACCTGGGCCATCAGAGCGACGTCCTTGTCTACTACCAGCCGCCGGTACGGGACAGACTGGCCGCCGAAGGGCTTGATGAACCCCACTCGCCGGTACTTCATTCGGGCCAGATGCATCAGGCAGATGCTGGT
>CAIYSH010000056.1 GCA_903928755.1 uncultured Alphaproteobacteria bacterium
CGCGCCCGCGCCGAGGCCGCAGCCGCTGCCGCGGCTGTGAAGGCAGCAGCACCGCCGCCACCCCCCGCTGAACCGGCACCGGCCGTGGCCACGCCACCTGTTGTCGCCGCACCAGCAACTCCGGCACCAGCAAGTGCGGCATCGGCAAGTCCGGCACCCGCCGCTCCGGCCGCACCCTCTGCGCCTGTCCAGGTCGCCCCGCCGACCGCACCCCAGGCCCCTGCCGCAGAAACGCCCAGGACCGAAGCGCCCCGCGCCGCAGAACCGGCAAGGCCGATGGCAACAAGCCAGACCCGGACCTATGAGCCCTCGCGCGAACGCCGCGACGACCGGCCCTCGACCACGACCTATCGACCGCCCCAGGGGGCCGAACGTCCCGCGGGTCGTTTTGAAAACACCAATTTCGGCCAGCGCGCGCCGCGACCTGATCAGGGCTTCAAGGATCGTCCCCCAGCAGACCGCGGCCCGGCCCGGCCCGGTGGCGACCGTCCCCAGGGAGATCGCGGACCCCGTCCTGCAGCCCCCGGCGGCGAGCCGGTTCGTTATTCCGCCCTGTCCCCACGCCCGGCACCCGGTCGTGATGGTGCGCGCCCTGGCGGACCCCGTCCCCCGCGCGCCGCGCCAAATGCACCGCCCGCCACGCCCGAAATCCAGCGCGCGACCCGGCAGGCTCCGCGCCCCGGTTCACTCAACATGGACCGCCGGCCGGACGATGATGATGATACACGCCGCAAGGCGGCCAATGCCCCGGCCAACAAGGCCATCAGCCGGGTCAAGGGTGCCGTCCAGCGCCGTGAAGGCCGCCTGACCATCCAGGCTGTAGCCGGTGATGACGAGGGTGCCGTCGAACGCATGCGCTCCCTGGCTTCGGTGCGCCGGGCCCGTGAACGTGAACGTGAAAAGCGCAAGGGTGGCGGCCAGGAACAGGCCCGCGCTGCCCGTGAAGTGGTCATTCCCGACGTCATCACCGTGGCCGAACTGGCCAACCGGATGGCGACCCGTGGCGTTGAGATCATCAAGTTCCTGATGCGTCAGGGCGTGATGCTGAAGATCAATGACGTCATCGACAACGATACTGCCGAACTGGTGGCTACCGAATTCGGCCACACCGTCCGCCGCGTGTCTGAAGCTGACGTCGAAGAAGGCTTCATCGGGGCCGAGGATGTGGACGATCATCTGGAGGTCCGGCCTCCGGTCGTCGCCGTCATGGGCCACGTCGACCACGGCAAGACGTCACTGCTGGATGCCCTGCGCGCCACGGATGTCGCCGCCGGCGAGCACGGTGGCATTACCCAGCACATCGGGGCCTATCAGGTGCGGATGCAGGACGGTCAGAAGATCACCTTCCTGGATACGCCCGGTCACGCGGCCTTCTCGGCCATGCGGGCCCGTGGCGCAGACGTCACAGACATCGTGATCCTGGTAGTCGCGGCCGACGACGGAGTCATGCCCCAGACCATCGAAGCCATCCACCACGCCAAGGCGTCTGGGGCTCCGATCATCGTGGCGATCAACAAGATCGACAAGCCGGGTGCAAATCCGACCCGGGTCGTCAACGAACTGCTGCAGCACGAGATCGTGGCCGAAAGCCTCGGCGGCGAAACCCAGATGATCCAGGTCTCCGCCCTTGAAAAGCTGGGCCTCGACGACCTGATCGAAGCCATCCTGCTGCAGGCCGAGGTCATGGACCTCAAGGCCAACCCCGACCGCACGGCAGATGGTGTGGTGATCGAGGCCAAGCTGGATCGCGGACGCGGTGCGGTGGCCACGGTTCTGGTCAAGCGCGGCACCCTCAAGCGCGGCGACATTGTCGTAGCAGGTTCCAACTTCGGCCGGGTTCGCGCCCTGCTGAACGAGCGCGATGAACAACTGGATGCAGCCGGTCCCTCGGTGCCGGTGGAGATCCTGGGTCTGGACGGCACCCCCTCTCCGGGCGAAGCCTTCGCCGTGGTGGAAAATGATGCCCGGGCCCGGGAGCTCACCGCCTACCGGATCCGCGTGAAGCGCGAGAAGTCCGGTGCCCCGACAACGGGCGGCGTCACCATGGCCGACTTCATGGCCAAGCTGCAGGACAAGAAGATCTCGGAACTGCCGGTTATCATCAAGGCCGATGTCCAGGGTTCCGCAGAAGCCATTGTCACGGCCCTGGACAAGCTGGGCACCGAAGAAGTGCGTGCGCGCATCATCCTGTCGGGTGCCGGCGCGATCAGCGAAAGCGACGTCATGCTGGCCAAGGGTGCCGGGTCTCCGGTCCTGGGCTTCAATGTCCGCGCCTCCAAGCAAGCCCGCGATCTGGCCGAGCGTGAAGGCGTGGAGATCCGCTATTACGCCATCATCTATGACCTGATCGACGACATCAAAGGCGTCATGTCGGGCATGCTGGCCCCCGAGCAGAGGGAAACCTTCCTCGGCAACGCCCGGGTGCTCCAGGCCTTCGACATCACCAAGGTCGGCCGGGTCGCCGGTTGCCGGGTCACCGAAGGCGTCGTCCGCCGCGGCGCCCGCGTCCGGATCATCCGCAACGACATTGTCGTGCTCGAACTGGGGGTCCTCCAGACCCTCAAGCGCTTCAAGGACGAAGTGGCCGAGGTCGGCAATGGCGTGGAATGCGGCATGGCCTTCCAGGGCTTCCAGGACATCCAGGAAGGCGACGTCATCGAGTGCTTCACCCTCGAGGAAGTGGCCCGCAGCCTGTAGATTCAGCGCCCGGATGTCTCAGGATGTCCGGGCCGCCTGGGCTCTGAAATCGCCTCGCCGTCGCCACGATTTGGTGTCTATAATCGGTTATGCGCCGACTCCTGATCCTTGCCCTGACCCTGACGCTGGCCGCCTGCGCGACCGCCCAGAAACTGACCGCCGCCAATGACGTCCACGCCCTGCTGGTGGCGATCCGGGACAATGACTCTGCGGCCTTCGATGCCCATGTGGACCGTGACGCCCTGAAGAAAGAGATCGCCGCACGACTGGCCGAACAGGGTCAGAAGGCCGCGCCGAACTCCCTGAGCGCCCTCACGGCGATCCTGGCCCCGAAACTGGCCGACCTGGCCAGTGAAACCCTGATCCAGCCCAAGGTTTTCCGCATGGTGGCCGAATACTATGGTTACAGCGGCAGCCAGCCCATCCCGAACACCCTGGTCATTGCCAGGACCATGAAGCCCCTGCCGGACGGTCGCGTCTGCGCCACCGCCAGGAAGGACGGCTCCTGCATGCTGGTCTTCACCCAGACCAACGGCGTCTGGCGTCTGTCCTCCTTCGAGGGCGACATTTCCATGCTGCGCATCAAGCTCTGATCTGGTCTAGTTCCCCTGGACACCCTGGGGGACTGCAGATGGGCTATGAAGCGGCGCTGGCCAATTACGAGAAGGCGGACTTCACCGATGGTCCCTGGACCCGGCCAGTCTATCGACGCGGTTCGGGCCCTGCCGTCATCATCATCCATGAAATTCCGGGCCTGCATCCCCTGGTTATCGACTTCGCCGACCGGGTGGCCGCCCAGGGCATGACCGTCTTCCTGCCCAGCCTGTTCGGTGAGCCCGGCAGGCCGGTGACCAATGGCTATGCCATCGCCTCCATGTTCAACGCCATCTGCATCCGGCGGGAGTTCAATGTCTGGAAGACCGGCAAGTCCAGCCCGATTGTCGAATGGCTGCGCGCCCTGGCCCGCAAGGCCCACGCCGAGTGCGGCGGCAAGGGGGTCGGTGCGGTGGGCATGTGCTTTACCGGCGGCTTTGCCCTGGCCATGATGACCGAGCCCAGCGTTGTGGCGCCAGTCCTGTCCCAACCCTCCATGCCCATGGCGGCGGGTTCCGCCCTGCGCGCTGCCGGGATTGATGCCTCGCCGGAAGAGATCGCCTGCGCCAAGCTGAGATTTTCGGAAGAGGACCTGTCCATGATCGGCCTGCGCTTCAAGTCCGACGCCCTGGTCCCAGACGCCAGGTTCGACACGTATAAACGTGAATTCGGTGATAAATTCGAGGCCATCGAGCTCGAGGACGAAGACGCCAGACCGTCAGAGCGACCGCCCCACTCGGTGCTGACAGTCCACCTGGCGCAGGACGGACCGTCCAAGGCGGCGGAGCAAAGGGTCATCGCGTTTTTCAAGGAACGCACCGGTGCCTGAGGACAGGACGGGGTTTTTCCTTTCCCTTTCGCTTCCAGCACTCTAGAAGCCCGCCCTTCCCTGATCCGGCGTCCGATCCGTGGGTCAGGTCTAACAGAGCGAGCCCAAATGAAACCCGCAGCGCGCCGCACCCCCGGCCCTTCCCAACGGCAATTGCGCGCCGGGGAACTCATCCGCCACGCCCTGGTGGAGGTCCTCCGGACAGAAGACATCAATGACGAGGCCCTGAACGGCGTCTCGGTGACCCTCACCGAAGTGCGGATGGGCAAGGACCTCCGCCACGCCCGCTGCTTCATCGAACCCCTCGGGGGCAGTGACGCCCTGACCGTGGTCAAGGCCCTGAACCGGCACAGCAAGTTCCTGCGCGGCCTCCTGGGGCGGTCCATCGACATGAAGTTCACCCCCGAGCTGAACTTCGTGCATGATGAGAGCTTCAACGAGGCGACCCGGATGGAGGCCCTGTTTGCAGACCCCAGGGTGGCCCGCGATCTGGGCAAGTCGCCGGCCGACGACGCGGACCAGGCCTGAGCATGGCCCGCAGGAAAAAAGGCGATCCGGTCTCGGGCTGGATCTGCCTGGACAAGACCTACGACATGACCTCTACCCAGGCGGTCAGTAAACTTCGCTGGATGTATAATGCCCAGAAGGCCGGCCATGCTGGAACCCTGGATCCCCTGGCGACCGGAATCCTGCCCATCGCCCTCGGAGAAGCCACCAAGACCGTCCCCTTCATGATGGACGCCGACAAGACCTATCGGTTCAGCATCAGCTGGGGCCGCACCACGGCGACCTATGACCGCGAAGGCGAAACCCTCGACGCCTCTGATATCCGGCCCGGCCGCGATGCCATCGAAGCTGCACTGCCGCAGTTCGTCGGGAACATCTCGCAGGTGCCACCCGCCTTTTCTGCCATCAAGGTGGACGGCGAGCGGGCCTATGACCTGGCCAGATCCGGGCAGGAGGTCGTGCTGGCAGCCCGTCCGGTTACCATTCATGCGGCCCGGATCATCGACATTCCCGATGCTGACCAGCTCGACCTGGAAATCGACTGCGGCAAAGGTGTCTATGTCCGCGGCCTGGTCCGTGACCTGGCCCTGGCGCTCGGTGCCTGCGGTCATGTGAGCGCCCTGCGGCGCACACGGGTGGGGCCGTTTACCGAAGATCGCGCGATAACACTGGAAATGCTTGAGGATTTACGCCATAAGCCCGGCTGGTTGGAGGCCCTGCTTCCGGTTGAGACCGCCCTGGACGACATCCCGGAGCTGGCCGTGACCGCTGAAGATGCCTTCCGGCTCAAGCAGGGACGGCCCATCGTTCTCGTTCCCCGACAGGTAGAAACCCTGGCCTCCCGGCTCAAACCCGGGACCCGAACGGTTTCCGCCCTGGCGGACGGACGGATCGTGGCGCTCTGCGAGATGCGCATGGGTCGGCTCGAACCCACGCGGGTCTTTCACATTGAAAGAGCGGAGACCTGAACGATGTCGATAACGCTTGAGCGTAAAGCTGAACTCATCAAGACCCACGCCCGCAGCGAGGGTGACACAGGCAGCGCCGAGGTCCAGGTAGCAATCCTTTCGGAACGCATCGCCAACCTGACCGAACACTTCAAGACCCACAAGAAGGACAACCACTCACGTCGTGGCCTTCTGAAACTGGTGTCCCAGCGCCGTTCGCTGCTGGACCACCTGAAGAAGACCGATGACGGCCGTTATCTGGCCCTGATCGGAACCCTGGGCCTGCGTCGCTAGACCCTTGAGGCCCCCAGCCGGGGGCTTCGGACGGCCTGAAGACCTATATACGTTGCTGCCCCTGAGACAGGTCGGGGGAAACGGAGCGACGGCACGGCAGCCTTCTGATGGTGCGCCGTTCTACACGCCGAGGGTTCGAAAACATCCTCACCATCCCCTGTCAGTCTGGAGAGGATTTCGGAAGTCCGAGCCCTGTCCGCCCCCGTCGGGAATACGCCCGCGGGACGAGAAAGAAGAGAACATGTTCGATATCAAACGCAAGACCATCGAGTGGGGCGGCAAGACCCTCACCCTCGAAACCGGCCGCATGGCCCGTCAGGCTGACGGCGCCGTCCTGGCCACCTATGGCGAGACCATGGTTCTGGCCACCGCCGTTTTCGCCAAGAGCGCAAAGCCCGGCCAGGACTTCTTCCCCCTGACCGTGAACTATCAGGAAAAATTCTACGCCGCCGGCAAGATCCCCGGCTCCTTCCCGCGTCGTGAAGGCGCCCCGAGCCAGAAAGAAACCCTGACCTCGCGCCTGATCGACCGTCCGATCCGGCCGCTGTTCGTCAAGGGCTTCAAGAACGAAGTCCAGGTGGTCTGCACCGTCCTGGCCCACGACCTGGAAAATGATCCCGACATCGTCGCCCTGGTGGCCGCCTCGGCTGCCCTGGTGATTTCCGGTGCCCCCTTCATGGGCCCGATCGGCGCCGCTCGCGTCGGCTTCATCAATGGCGAATATGTGCTGAACCCGACTCTCGACGAGATGAAGGAATCGGCCATGGACCTGGTGGTGGCCTCCACAAATGACGCCGTCATGATGGTCGAGTCCGAAATCCAGGAACTGAGCGAAGATGAAGTCCTCAAGGGCGTCATGTTCGCCCATGCCGGCATCCAGCCGGTGATCGATGCCATCATCGAGCTGGCCGAACACTCCGCCAAGGAGCCCTTCGACTTCACGCCGGACGACACCGACGCCCTCAAGGCCGAGATGAAGAAGCTGGTCGGCGCCGATCTGGCCAAGGCCTACAAGATCGTCGCCAAGGGCGAACGTCAGGACGCCGTCGGCAAGGCCAAGGGCAAGGCTGGCGAAAAGTTCCTCAAGTCAGACGCCAATCCAGACGGCATCGGCGCGGACAAGCTGGGTTCGGTTTTCAAGGAACTGGAAGCCGACGTTGTCCGTCGCAACATCCTCGACACCGGCATCCGCATTGACGGTCGTACGGTGGACAAGGTTCGCCAGATTGTTTCGGAAGTCGGCGTCCTGCCCCGTGCTCACGGCTCGGCCCTGTTCACCCGCGGCGAGACCCAGGCCCTGGTGGTCGCCACCCTGGGCACCGGCGACGACGAGCAGATGATCGATGCTCTCGAGGGCAAGTACTACGAGAAGTTCATGCTGCACTACAACTTCCCCCCCTTCTCGGTGGGTGAAACCGGCCGCATGGGCGCCCCAGGGCGTCGGGAAGTCGGTCACGGCAAGCTGGCCTGGCGGGCCATCCGGCCCATGCTGCCGAGCCAGGAAGACTTCCCCTACACCATCCGTCTGGTGTCCGAGATCTTCGAATCCAACGGTTCGTCCTCCATGGCCTCGGTCTGCGGATCGTCCCTGGCCCTGATGGACGCCGGCGTTCCCATGAAGAAGCCGGTTTCCGGTATCGCCATGGGTCTGATCCTGGAGTCGGATGGCTTTGCAGTCCTGTCGGACATTCTGGGTGATGAAGATCACCTGGGCGACATGGACTTCAAGGTGGCCGGTACCGAAGACGGCATCACGTCCCTGCAGATGGACATCAAGATCGCCGGCATCACCGAAGAGATCATGAAGAAGGCCCTGGCTCAGGCCAAGGACGGCCGCAACCACATCCTTGGCGAAATGGCCAAGGCGATGGAAGCGCCCCGCGCTGAACTGGGCGAATACGCCCCGAAGATCGAGACCATCAAGATCCCGGTGGACAAGATCCGTGAAGTGATCGGCACGGGCGGCAAGGTGATCCGCGAGATCACCGCTGAAACCGGTGCCAAGATCGACATCGGCGAAGACGGCACCATCAAGATCGCGGCGGCGGAGCAATCCAAGATCGACGCCGCCAAGGACTGGATCAAGTCCATCGCTTCGGAGCCGGAACTCGGCGCCATCTACACCGGCAAGGTCGTGAAGATCGTCGATTTCGGCGCCTTCGTGAACTTCTTCGGCGCCAAGGACGGCCTGGTTCACGTGAGCCAGATCTCCAACGAGCGCGTCGGCAAGGTCTCGGACGTCCTCACGGAAGGCCAGGCGGTCAAGGTGAAGCTCCTGGGCTTTGATGATCGCGGCAAGACCCGCCTGTCCATGAAGGTCGTCGACCAGGAAACCGGTGAAGACCTCTCCAAGGCCGAGGACAAGGAAGAAGCCTAGAGCTTCGGCCTACCTCTGAACTTCAAGGGCGGTTGCGGCGACGCAGCCGCCCTTTTTCATGGGTCAAGGGCATGCAGGCACCTCGACGGGGCAGGCCTCAGGGCCTAGTTATCAATGATCATCTGGGGAGAAAGACCATGGCAGGACGGCTGGACGGCAAGGTGGCGGTAATCACCGGCGGAGCTTCGGGCATCGGGCTTGGAACGGTGGAGCTCTTCGTCGCCGAGGGGGCGAAGGTGGTGGCCGCCGACATCCAGGACGAAAAGGGTGCCATGCTGGAAAAGCGCTTCCCGGACCGTGTGAAATACGCTCATTGCGATGTCACCCAGGAAGACCAGATCGCTGCGGCCCTGAACCTGGCAGACACAGAGTTCGGTGGCCTCGACATCCTGTTCAACAATGCCGGCATTTCAGACCGAATGACCACAGTGGCCGAGATTACACCGGAAGGCTGGAGCTGGATCTTCGACATTCTGGTGCGCGGCCCCGCCCTGGGCATCAAGCATGCCACACCGCTCATGCTGAAGCGCGGTGGCGGCTCGATCATCAACACCGCATCGATCGCCGGTCTGCAGGCAGGCTACGGCCCCCTGGCCTATTCCACCGCCAAGGCCGGGGTCATCCACATGAGCCGGGTTGCTGCGGCCCAGCTGACCCCGCAGGGCATCCGGGTCAACGCCATCTGCCCAGGCCTGATCGCCACTTCCATCTTCGGTGCCTCCTTCGGCATGCCCCGCGAGGTTGCTGACCAGATGGCGGCCATGGTGGCCCAGAACGGTCAGATGGCCCAACCGGTGAAGAAGGCCGGCCTGCCGGACGACATCGCCAAGGCGGCCCTCTATCTGGCATCGGAAGACTCCGCCTTCGTTTCTGGCACCCACATTGTCGTGGACGGCGGCATTACGGTTGGCGGTCGCCATGCCTGGGATTCGACCATGGCCTCACCCTTCGCGACGATTTTTGGCGGAACCTTCCCCGAGCAGCCGGCGTGAGGGCAGAGGGGCCCGCCATCTGGGCACGGCTGACGCCCAATGTGCGCGGTGCCCTCTGGATGGTGGCCTCGGCGCTGGCCTATACGGTCATGACCACCCTGATCAAGTTTCTCGGGGCGGACTATCCCGCAGGGCTTCAGACCTTCTACAGACAGCTGGCGGGGTTTGTTATCCTGCTGCCGGTAATCCTTCAGCGAGGTCGCGCGGTCTTTGCGACCTCGCGGCCCGGCATCATGATCTTCAGGTCGGCGGCCGGGACCATAGGCATGATCCTGTCCTTCTATGCCTTCCAGAAAATGCCTCTGGCGGACGCCAACGCCCTGAGCTTTACCCGTACCCTTTGGCTGGTGCCGCTGGCGGCATTTGTTGTGCGTGAAAAGGTCGGTCCCATGCGGATCGGCGCGGCCCTGGTAGGCTTTCTGGGGGTCCTGATCATGGTTCGGCCGGGCGCTGGTGGCCACTTCGCCATGGGAATTCCAGCCCTGGCCATGCTGGCCTCCTCCTTCCTGTTCGCCCTGACGATTACCGGCATGAAGGTGATGACCAGGGATCATGCGCCCATTGTCCTGCTGGTGTGGTCGGCCGCCCTGGGCCTTGTCCTGGCCCTGCCGGGGGCCTTCCTGAGCTGGCGCTGGCCAGCCCTGCCTGACCTCATCCTGCTTGGGATCATGGGCGTGATGGGGACGGTGACCCAGGCCTGCTACATCCGTGGCATGGCCGTAGGCGATGCCGCCGCCATGGCGCCTGTAGACTATATCCGGCTGGTCTTCTC
>CAIYSH010000057.1 GCA_903928755.1 uncultured Alphaproteobacteria bacterium
CCGGGGTCTGCAGGCAACAGGGCCGGAACCTGCGCCAGGGCGAGGTTGCTTCCGCCGAGGGCCAGTGCGAGGGCCAGCGCCGCCCTACAGAGCCTGTTCATGGACGGTCTCCCCGATGGTCCTCATCGAGCCTAGTCATGGGGCAGACAGGGCGTCAACACCCGCACGCACCTGCCTGTCCCGATGGCCGGATGGCGGTCGGCCACAATCCGTCGGGGGAAGACATGTCCGCACCGGACTGAAAGCCGCCCCGCCCCTATCGCCCCTTGAACCCTGTCGCCACGAGAAAGACCTCGGAGCTGTCCGCCCGGCTGGCCTTGGGTTTGAAATTCTTCACATCGCTGAAATTCTGCTTCAGCAAGGTCATGACCTGGGAGGTTTCGCCCCCCTGGAAGGCCTTGGCGACAAAGGTGCCACCGGGTCGCAGGACCGAGATGGCGAAGTCGGCTGCCGCCTCGATCAGGCCCATGATCCGCAGGTGATCGGTGCGGCGGTGGCCCACCGTATTGGGGGCCATGTCCGACAGGACGGCGTCGGGCGCACCGCCCAGCAGGTTGATCAGCAGCGGTCCGCACTCGGGATCGGTAAAGTCCATCTGCAGGATCCGGGCAGGCGGCAGGGGATCGACCGGCAGAAGGTCGACGCCGACAATGTGGGTTACGCCGCGTTCTATGGCCACCTGGGTCCAGCCGCCAGGTGCGAGGCCCAGATCGACAATACGGACCCCGGGACGCAGGATTTTCAAACGGTCGTCAATCTCTGACAGCTTGTAGGCCGCCCGGCTGCGATAGCCGTGGGCCCGGGCCTTGGCCGAGAACGGGTCATTGACCTGGCGGGACAGCCAGGCCTGGGAGGACGGGGTCCGCATTTTGGCGGTCTTGAGGCGTGCAGGCTTGCCGCGGCCTTCCTCGGCACCGCCACTGGGGGGCTTGACCATGCGCTTGCGGGGGGGCGGATCTTCACTCATGCGACAGCCGCTCTCGATCGGTTGGTGCGGCGGCCACGACGGCGACGGCGACGTTTCGGTGCCTGGGGCTCGGACATGAGGGACATGAGCATGCCTTCCCGCAGGCCCCGGTCCGCGACCCGGACCCGGGTGCAGGGCCAGACCTCCTGGACCGCCTGGAGGATGGCGGCACCGGCCAGGACCAGGTCAGCACGGTCAGGGCCTATGCAGGGCTGCTCGGCACGCTGGGTCGCCGTAAGATTCAGCAGGAGGTCAGCTGCGGCGTCACATTCCTGACGGGTCATCCACAGGCCATCGACCCGCGAGCGTTCATAGCGCTGAAGGCCCAGATGCATGCCAGCCAGGCTGGTAATGGCACCCGATGTGCCAATCAGGTGCGCCCGGTCAGCATCGAAAATCGGCCTCAGGGGATCGGCCTTGCGGAAGGCTTCAAGGTCGCGCTTGACCCGATCGACCATGGCCCGGAACCAGGTCTGGGTGGCGACCTCACCTTCAGGAAAGGCCTCCGCCAGGGTGACGACCCCCAGGGGAATGGAGACCCAGGCCTTGATGGGCAGGCGGCTGGCAGAAAACTGGCCGATATCGCCGTTCAGCCCGTCTGCGGTGAGATCGACCCAGGACAATTCGGTAGACCCCCCGCCGACATCCACCACAAGGGCCGCGTCCGCACTCTTGTCCAGCAGGTTGAGACAGCCGGCGACCGAGAGTTGGGCTTCCTCCTTGGGGGTAATGATTTCGAGATGAAGCCCGGTTTCCTCAGCCACCCTGGCAATGAAGGCCTCACCGTTTTCGGCCGACCGGCAGGCCTGGGTGGCGATGGCCTTGAGCTTGACCACCTTGCGACGTCGGACTTTTTCGGCGCTGACCTTCAGGGCTGAAAGGGCCCTGTCCATGGCCTGTTCCGACAGGCGGCCCGAGGCCCCTAACCCTTCGCCCAGCCGGACAATACGGGAATAGGCCTCAACAATGCGAAAGCCCCGACCTTGGGGCGTGGCGATCAACAGGCGACAGTTATTGGTTCCGAGGTCAAGGGCACCATAGCACGGCGGCGCGCTTTCAGATCCTCCCCGCTCCCTTGCAATGGGGTCGGGTAAATGGTGCGCCGCAGACATGGGCCGCCCTGTTCTTACGCAGACGTCACACAGACGTCTCAGTTGTCGGTCATCCTACAGGATCGCGGTCCGCACCGGAAGGCGTTGTCTTGCACTTCGCATCATGCGCATTACGTTCATTCCTCGGTCAGGTGGTGTGGTGTAGATTCTTATCCATGGACGTTCGAACAGACAGCAATCGCGGTGGCCGGGGGCCAGTGGCCCTCCCCGAAGTCCGTCATGCCAGGTACGCCATTGGCGACGTGGTCAAACACAGGGTCTTCGCCTTTCGCGGGGTGATCTTCGACGTGGATCCCACCTTCAACAATACCGAGGAATGGTGGCTGTCGATCCCGGAGCATGTGCGACCGCGGAAGGACCAGCCCTTCTATCACCTGCTGGCCGAGAACGACGAGAATGCCTATGTGGCCTATGTCTCGGAGCAGAATCTCCTGCCTGACGAAAGCGGCGAACCTGTGGGCCACCCCCAGGCCCCGGTGATCTTCGAATCCTTCGACAGCGGCCACTACACCCTGCGCCCCCGGGTCAGCCACTGACGAACAGCCAGGGCCTGACGAAACGCGACCTTGTTTGACCTGAAACAGGTCTGACCGACAGGTCTCCGGCCCCTCCCTCAGTAGTCCTTGCGCCACCGCACTGCCAGCTTGCCGTCCCCCTGCCCCGCCAGCTTGGAGATCAGGGACAGGGCGTGATTGATCCGCCATTCCACCTGGGCGGAGGGGCCATCACGGCCACCGCCCGTGATTTCCAGGTAGACGTCATCGGTCAGATACTTGCCACCGGAGACCGTCACGCCCTCCGTGCCCCCGCCCCCAAGAGCCAGCCGGTCGAGCCCGGCGAAGGCCTTGAGATTTCCGATCACATCAAAACCCCCGCCCCCAGCCAGGGACGACAGGGCGGAGGCCAACTGTGCCGCCTCCAACGGGGTCAACTGGGAGGCCGAGCGCCCGAAGAGAACCTGGGACAGGACCTCATCATTAGGCAGGGTCGGGGTTGAGGTCAGGGTGATTTCCGGTTTCGCTGCCGTGCCCTTGATCTGCACCTGGGCGGTCAGCGTGGGATCTTCGCGAGTGGCCACAAGATCGAGATGGATATTCCCGGGATCCGTGGCCAACCGGACCGTGCTGCGTTCGTCAAAGGCAAAGCGCTTGCCGGCAAAGTCGTAATCACCGCGGACGACCCGGGCGATTCCGGCCAGGGTAGGGCTGGCTGTGGTGCCGCCCACATGCGAGTCCAGTGACATTTCCACCTCCAGCCCCCGCCCGCGGAGGAAGATACGCCGGGGAGCCTTGAGACCGACATCCAGGACGATGGATGCGCCGCCCCGGCTCCGCGCAGAGGTTTTCGGCATCAGATCTACCGGGCGATGGATTTCCACCACCTCCATGCTTGTGACGCCGGAGGGAGCCGGGGATTTCGCCGAAACGTCGGCGCGATCAATACTCAGCAATCCGGTCAGCTTCACCTTGCCGTCAGACGTCCGGTTCAGGGTGGTCTGGCCTGTCGCCGACGCAGTAGCCAGCTCATTGTCGATCAATCGGAAAGCCTTGAGATCCATACGGAAACTGCTGTCGCCATCCCGCAGAAGTGAAATCCTGCCCAGCCCGCTCAGCCCCCCGCCATGACCATCGGTCGCAGACACCTGGTCTATGTTGACGGCCTGGTCGGCAAGGTCCGCACGCAGGGCGACATCCCGCAGGGTCAGGCCCGTGGCCCCATCCGAAAACCGACCCTTGTCCACGGTCGCCTGACCCAGGGCGCGGATGTCTGCAAGCGTGCCTGCCAGCTGGCCCTCGAGGTGGACATGGCCTGCGAGGTCGCGATCACCGCCAATCAGCAGATCCCAGAGGGGCTTGATCTCGCCGTCAGCAAAGACATGACCCCGCAGGGGCTTCATCCGGTCGATGGCGATCCGGAATGGCACAGCCGAGGTTTCGGCCGGTAGAACCAGGTCAGCCTCTGCCTTGAGCCCCTGACGGTTCTCCAGATGGCTGTCGATGCGGACCTGATCTTCTGCGAGACGGGCATTCAGCTTCCCATCCAGCCCCTCGGAAGGATTGGCGCCGAGCGCCCGGGCACCTTGCAGCTCCGCCCGCAGATCACCGGTCAGGTGCGCAGCCTGCCCGGTGAGGACAAGATTGGCATCCACCTTGCCCGTCAGATCCTGGTCGAAAATTCCAAGACTGATCTCCGACAGCCGGGCCCTGATGTCGGTATTGGTCCCGGTAAAGAGGCCATCCACATCAAGCCGGCCGCCATCATCGGCCGCCAGGCGGATACGGGCACCGGTCTTTCCCGCGCTGAAGCTGAAATCCGCTGCCACGGCGACGGAGGACATTGGCACACAGAGACCTGAGAACCCCACGGCCCAGCAGCCTCACCAGCCCGACAAGCCTGAAACC
>CAIYSH010000058.1 GCA_903928755.1 uncultured Alphaproteobacteria bacterium
CCGGAACATCCAGGCTCTGCACCACACCCTTGAGACGTTTGCGGTCGGTAATCGTGGTGATCTTGCGCGAAATGCCGCCACCCCGGGCCGTATTGGGCATCAAAACCCCGTACCTGCCGGCAAGTGACAGATAGGTCGTAAGGGCCGCACCCTTGTTGCCACGCTCTTCCTTGACCACCTGGACAAGCATGATCTGGCGACGACGGATGACTTCCTGGATCTTGTAGCGGCGCATCAGCCGTCGACGGCGCCGGGCGACTTCTTCCTCCATGACGTCGTCATCGTCGCCACCGAGGGCGGCATCGTCATCGTCATCGTCGTCATCGCCATTTGACCGCACCCGTGTTTCGACGGGTTCGTCGTCTTCCTCGGCCTCTTCGCGCATCAGCGCTTCGCGGTCGGCGAGGGGGATCTGATAGTAATCCGGGTGAATTTCGTTGAAGGCCAGGAAGCCGTGACGATTTCCACCATATTCGATAAAGGCGGCCTGAAGTGAGGGCTCTACCCGCGTTACCTTTGCGAGATAGATATTACCTCTGAGCTGTTTGCGGTTCTGGCTCTCGAAATCGAAATCATCAATACGGGACCCGTCGATCACCACCACACGCGTCTCTTCGGCGTGCGAGGCGTCGATTAACATCTTCTTTGTCATGTAAAACTTCTCCGTGGCGCGCCGCGAGGCTTGAGCCCGGGCGCCGCCGATTGTTCATGAGGGCAGACGCGCATCCGCGTTGCGCGTACGGGACGCGAACGGTTGACGGCCGGATATTGGCTTGAGCTGCGCTGCCCATAGTGTGTTTCCCAGGCGCGACGTGAAGCCGCGGATCGGAGGGTGCGCCGAGGTCGAGGATTCGACCAAAACCGACGCCTTGCTTTGCGCGAATGCCGTCAGGAAGAACTCCTGATCAATCCGCAGCGGCTCCAGTTTGCAACACTGACGTCGAAAAGGAAAGCGCTGCGAAACATTTGGCGACGCTTAACAATTTTTCTACCCTGTTTGCGCCTATGGTGCTGGCGAACGAACCGGCCACCCGGCTGGTCAAACAGGGTTTTAGCTCGAGTGTCCTTGCGTATGTGTGCCTTCTTGCGGCGAAAGTGGGCTCTGCCCTTCGTTTGCCTGCTTGGCGTCGTCGCATCCCTGACGGCGACCGGGGCCCTGGCAACTCAGCTTATCACCCTTCGACTCGGTGGCGATTCGATTGAAACGCGCCTTGTGATTGACCTCGATCGGTCGGTTACAGGCAAGCTCGAGGCCCTTGATCCGTCGGGGCACCGGATTGTCCTAAACCTTCCCGGGGTCGAGTCCATTGCCGTGAAACAGGGCGACGGCCATGGTCTGGTCAAGGCGTGGACCGTCAACCGCACGCCGTTTGGTGCAAAATTGTCCATCGATCTGAATTCGGAGGCTACGGTCAAACGGCGGTTTGTCCTGCCACCAGCCGATGGCATCGGCAACTATCGTTATGTCATGGATCTGGTGGCCAACCGGGCGGGTGGCCAGTCCGCGGTGCCGGCCCGGTCGAGCGCGCCCCTGTCAGAGGGTTTGCGTCTAGTCTCCCTCCGGGCGCTCAGCCGTGAAAACACCCGTCCGTTCCGCAGGACAGTCGTGATTGATGCCGGCCATGGCGGCCGCGACCCTGGAGCCCGTGGCACCTCGGGGATTGAAAAGGATGTCACGCTGGCCTCGGCCCTGGCCCTGCGGGCAAGGCTTGAGAAAACCGGTCGGTATAATGTGGTCATGACGCGTGATTCCGACCTTTATGTGCCTCTGGAAACGCGGGTGCAGATCGCCCGTCGGGCCGACGCAGACCTCTTCATCTCCCTGCACGCGGACTCAGGTCCGGATGCCAGCACCCGCGGAGCCAGTGTCTATACCCTGGCAGATCATGCGGCCTCCAGGTCTGCGAAACTGGTCTCCAAGGACGACTGGTTCATGAAGGCAAGTCTGCAGGGCGACCGGGGTGTGTCCGGCATTCTTTACGATCTGACCCAGAGGGCGACAAAGAACCGGTCGGCGACCTTTGCGGAGCTTCTTCTGGACCGACTTTCGGAAAATCAGACCCTGTTGCGTCGCAGTCACCGGGAGGCCGGGCTGGCTGTCCTTCTCGCCCCGGACGTGCCGGCCGTGCTGCTGGAAATGGGATTCATTACCAGCCCGGAAGATGATGCCGTCCTGAGTGATGCTGGCGGGCGCGCTAAACTCATGGGTGCGGTGGCAGACTCGATAGAATCCTATTTTGCCCGTGAAACCCGGTTGGCCTCCCGTTAGAGCCTTTCCGGGTTGGGGCTCTGCACACGCCCCTGAAAAACCGGCTTCCCCTTTTGGAAAACCCGCTCTAGACGAGAACACAGGCGGGACGCCGGATCCCGTGGAGGTTGCTTCGTCTTGAAACCCCCCGAGAGATGGGTCGCGATCGCGGGCGTTACGGTGCTGAGCCTTATCGCTGCGGGGGGGCTGGCCCTTGCCATCTACACTGCATGGCTCTTCCACGACATGCCCGATGCCGGTGACCTGGTGGATTACCGACCGCCTACGTCAACGCGCGCCTATGCGATGGATGGCACGCTGATCGGAGAATTCAGCCGGGAGCGGCGGATTTTCGTGCCTTATGACAATATTCCCCCCGAGCTTGCCCAGGCTTTTCTGGCCGCTGAAGATCACGGCTTTTTCCAGCACGGTGGCGTGGACCCGGCAGGTCTGGCTCGCGCCTCCTTGAAAAATATTGTCAATATCGTTCACGGAAAGCGCCTGGAGGGTGGGTCTACCATCACCCAGCAGGTTGCCAAGAACGTGCTTCTGACCAGTGATGCAACCGTGGGCCGAAAGCTCAAAGAGGCGATCCTGGCCCGCAGGCTTGAGCAGACCCTGAACAAGGAGCAGATTCTCGAGCTCTATCTGAACGAAATCTGGCTTGGCTACAGATCGTTCGGCGTCGGGGCCGCGGCCTATCCTTATTTCGGCAAGTCGACGTCCGATCTCACCCGTGCCCAGAGTGCCTATCTGGCGGCCCTGCCCAAGGGGC
>CAIYSH010000059.1 GCA_903928755.1 uncultured Alphaproteobacteria bacterium
GATGACATCCGTGCCTTTTTCATCCGCCAGAGAGCGCGCATTGCCTGCCACATGGACACCGTGACCATGGCCTCGATGATGCGGCGGTTCGGTTACATCTTTGAGGGGGAGGGGGGTTATCCGGGCATTGCCGACCGACGGCCCATTCCCGACCACGGAAAGCCCTGGAGCATAGAGGGCCCCAGCGGGGCCATTCCGGTTGTGACCTTTGACCAGGACCACGGGGGTATCCGGTCTGTGGGATACCGCTTCGGCGGCGTCGCCTATTCCAGTGACGTCGTCGGCCTGGATCCTGCGGCCTTTGAGGCACTGACAGGCCTGGATGTGTGGATTGTCGATGCCCTGCGCTGGAAACCCCATCCGACCCATGCCCATGTGGACCTGGCCCTGGAATGGATCGACCGGGTCAAGCCCCGCCGGGCAATCCTCACCAACATGCACATTGACCTGGATTATGGGGATCTGACGTCCAGACTGCCAGCCCATATCGAACCGGCCTATGACGGCATGCGCTTCCAGGTCCCGGTGGCGAGCTGAGATGGGCCAGCCCCTCAAGCTGGGCTTTCTGGCCAGCCGTAACGGCACCAGCTTTCGCGCGATTGTCGAAGCCTGTGAGGCAGGCCTCTTGGCAGCCGTGCCCCGCCTGCTTGTGACCAATACCGCCAAGGCTGAGGCCCTGACCTATGCAAGGGGCAGGGGACTGCCCTGTCGGGTCATTCCGACAGCCATGGATGCTGAAGCAGCGGACCGCGACCTCTGCGAGGCCCTTGTCGAGGCCGGTATCGATCTGGTGATCCTGTCAGGCTATCTGCGCCGCATGGGCCCTGTAACCCTGAGCCGGTTCCGGAACCGGGTGCTCAACATCCACCCGGGTCCCCTGCCCGATTTTGGTGGGGAGGGGATGTTTGGCCGCCGGGTGCATGACGCCGTCATTGCCGCAGCCCTTCCGCAGACCTGCGCCACAATCCATTTGGTGGACGAAATCTACGACCATGGTGCCGTACTCGATCGTGCTGTCGTCCCGATCGCGCCCGGCGAAACAGCGGCCTCGCTGGAGGGCAAGGTCACTGAAATCGAGCCCCGGGCTTACATTTCCGTCCTTTCCCGCATCATCGCGGGCGACCTGATCCTGCCCGGCTAGGCTCGCGCGCGCGCCGCGCCCCGGATTATTTCCTTTTTTAGATCAGCGACATAAATACCGAAATCAACCTGGATGGTATGCCTTTTGGCCTGATAGTATTGACCCAGGTGGGTCTGCTCATCCCTGGCTATGATGGCCCGCATTTCTTCGGTCGAAGGTGGTTTGTAGGCACCGGTCAGATAGGCGGCCACAAGTTTGGACTGCTGCTCGGCAAAATTCACGAGGGTCGGCAGGGGTTGGGCCAGTGCCATATAGAACAGGTTCGGGACGTCAGGGTGCATCATGCGCTTGTAGAGCGGCAGCCTGTGGTCGGCATCGGGGAGCAGGGCCGGGTCGTCGAAGAACGGAAACTTCATGTCATAGCCGGTCGCGCAGACCAGGACATCAGCGTCGATGACAGTGTCATCGACGAACCGGATCTGCTTGCCCTCTAGGGCCTTGATGGCGGGTTTGAACCGGATGTCACCACACCCGGCACGGGTCAGGAACTCGCCGCTGACCGAGGGATGCCCCTCCAGCGGTTCGTGGTCCGGTTTTGGCAGGCCATAGTCTTCCATCGCCCCCAGGGACTTCTTGATCGCCTTGCGGGCCATGGAGAGGCCCAGTTTGCGGGGAAACCAGGGCGGCATGGCGGCCTTGTCCGCTGGGCGGCCGTTCATGTATTTCGGCAGGACCCAGACCCCGCGCCGGGCTGACACCGTCAGGGAGCGGGCGAGGGGGCGCTGGGCAAGCTCCGAGGCAATATCCATGGCCGAATTGCCCATTCCGACCACCACGACATTTTTCCCCCGCATGTCGACGGGATCGAAGGGATCATTATAGGCGTGACTATGCAGGACCGGCCCGTCGAACTGGCCGGGATAGTCTGGCATGCGCGGGCTCCAATGGTGACCGTTGCACACGAAGAGAACGTCATAAACTCTTGTTTCTCCGCTGGATATTGAGACCTCCCAAAGACCGGCGGCATTGCGGCGCGCCGTTTCGACCGAGGTGTTGAAGGTAATGGTCTCCCGAAGATTGAAATGATCCACGTAGTCTTTGAAATATTGCAGTAATTGGCTGTGATGTGGGAAGTCGGGCCAGTCTTGCGGTACCGGGAAATCCTCGAAGGCCAGACGCCATTTCGACGTGTCGATGTGCAGACTCGAATAGCAGGCCGACATGCCATTGGGGTTCCTGAAATACCAGTTTCCGCCCACATCATCGGAGGCTTCGAAACAGTCATAGTCGACGCCGATATCCTTCAGTCTTTTGGCTGTCGTGAACCCGGAGCAACCCGCGCCAATGATGCAGGCTTTCATGGATATCTTCTCCCGATTGTCTGTGTTCGCCGTTGAGGTCAGGCTAGGGGCGTCGGCACCATCGTGCAAGACAGGCCATGGATCCTGATGAAATCACCTTGGCTCTGAGAAAAGCCCCATGGGCGTGGCCTATTGTCGGGCACGCACATTATTTCTGATAATATTCATTAGGCGAGTTTTGGGTGCAGCCTGCACACAGCCAATAATGCCCTGTTCATGAATCCCTCTTACACTCCGTATCCGGGTAATTTACGGTAGGTCCGTTGGTCAGGCAGCAGCATTTCAGATCGGAGATGGCCCCTCATCTCGAGCGCGTCATCATTGTCGACTCCAGCCCTGGAAGCGTGCGGCTGTTGCGGGATGCTGTAAGGCTGTTTTCCAAGGGCAAGATCCATTGCGTCGAAACCCCCGACCAGGCTTTTGAACTGGCAAAAACGTTCAACCCCCAGTTGTTGGTCGTAGATCTCGGTGGCGATCCCGGCGACGGGTTACAGATGGTCCGACGCATCCGGCGCAGTTACATGCCCAGTCGATACGCCCCGATCATCGCGGCCTCATCCAGAGCCAACGCAGACGTCGTCTTTGCCGCGCGCGATGCCGGTGTGCACGAGTTCCTGATCCGGCCCTTTACGACCCTGGATATTTCACGCCGACTGATCGCGGTCACCCTGAAATCCAGGGACTGGATCGAGGGCATGCGCTATGTGGGTCCCGACAGACGCCGCTTCAACTCGGCGACTTTCCGGGGTGACAACAAGCGGCTGGGTGGCGGGGTCATGTCAGATTCCGCGCGTCTTCAGCAGACCCTGAAATTTGTCGAATTCGCAATCGCCTTCAAGGACCATGATCCATCCCAGGCGCTTCGTTCACTCCGGGCCCAGGCCGAGCCCCTGCTCGATCTCGGGATCGCATTTGATGATCCCGTGCTCGTAAAGGAAGCACAGGCCTTCATGCGATATGTCACCTGCATGACGGAATTTGACCTTTCCAGGACGGACGAGCTTCTGGATACGGCCTACCCCCTGTTGAGCCGACTGGTTGAGGCGCGCGGCGCGGTTCCCGATTTCGAACCTGAACTTGATGACGCCGAACGCCAGAGTCTGAAGTCCTGGCGGAATTACGCCCCCTCCTCCCATACGGGTTTGGTTCCAGCCTAGAGCAAGGGTTCCTGGCGGTGTCCGGCGAGAGGTTCCAGGCACGCCTTACGTCTCTGCGTCTTGGGGCCCTCAAGGGCTGGGACGCCTGCGTGATCGGGTAAAAGACAACAGGTTCCGAGCATCAAGCCGGAGGGGGCCTGTCCATCACAAGGTCGATATGAAAACGCCTCCCGCCTGGTGGGGCGAGAGGCGCTAGTCATCGGCAAGTCAGGATATCAGCCGTTGCGGAAGGTCGCGGTCAGCGACTGGTCTTCCGGCATCTCGCGATACTGCCGCAGTTCATTGCGACCGACCACCATATGGTGGACTTCATCCGGGCCGTCTGCGATGCGCAGGGTGCGGGTATTCGCATACATGCGGGCCAGGGGCGTGTGCTGGGAGACGCCAAGGGCACCGTGCATCTGGATCGCCTGATCAATGATCTGGCAGACCCGCTCAGGCACCATGGCCTTGACCATGTGGATCCAGACCCGGGCTTCCTGATTACCCAGGACATCCATGGCCTTTGCGGCCTTGAGCACCATCAGGCGCATGGCCTCGATATCGATCCGGGCACGGGAAATGATTTCCAGATTGCCACCCAGCTGAACGAGGGGCTTACCGAAAGCCGTACGGGTCAGACCACGGGCAACCAGCAGGTCCAGGGCCTTTTCTGCCGAGCCGATGGCGCGCATGCAGTGGTGAATACGCCCCGGACCGAGGCGCAGCTGCGAAATTTCAAAGCCGCGGCCTTCACCGAGCAGCATGTTTGACGCCGGCACCCGGGCATTGTCGAACACGATATGCATGTGACCGTGAGGGGCATCAGGATCGCCAAACACGTGCTGCGGGCCGATGATCTTCACACCGGGGGTGTCGGTGGGCACCAGGATCTGCGACTGGCGCAGGTTGGGCGGGCCATCCGGGCTGGTCTGGACCATGGTGATCATGATCTTGCAGCGCGGGTCACCTGCACCCGAAATGTAGTGCTTCTCGCCATTGATCACGTATTCGTCGCCGACAAGGGTCGCGCGGGTGTTGACATTCTTGGCGTCGGACGATGCGGAGTGAAGCTCGGTCATGGCGAAGGCGGAACGGATCTTGCCCGCCAGCAGGGGCTCGAGCCACTGCTTCTTCTGGGCCGGCGTGCCGACCCGCTCCAGGACTTCCATATTGCCGGTATCGGGTGCGGCGCAGTTCATGCACTCCGACGCCATGCGGTTCTTGCCCAGCTCGACGGCAATATAGGCATAATCAAGGTTGGAGAGGCCTTCACCTGTCTCGGCATTGGGCAGGAAGAAGTTCCACAGACCTTCAGCCTTGGCCTTGTCCTTGGCTGCTTCCAGGACTTCCAGCTGACCCGGTGCATAGGACCAGATGTCGGTCTTGCCGTGGCCCAGGCGCTCGAACTCGGCAGACATGGGGTTGACGGTTTCCCGGATGAACCGCTTCACGTGATCCAGCAAGGGCAAGGCCTTGGCGGACATCCGCAGATCGTTCAGGTCGTCCATCGGGTTCAGCGCGAAGCTGGAATCGGCCTTGTCGGCCGTGGACACGCTCATGGTTTCACTCCCATCGGGTTTCGGTTTGGTCGCTGGTAGGTATAGCTTTGAAGCAAATCGACGAAAAATCAAACAACTGTTTTATTCGGGACCGCAGGGTCACCCTGCATGAGCATCCGACGCCAGGGCAAAGCCCTCATATCCCTTGGCAGCAATGTCATTGCAGATCTGGCGGTAGGGGCCCACGCCACCGACATAAGGCATGAAGACCCGCGGCTTGCCGGGCACATTGGCCCCCAGATACCAGGAGTTTGCCTGGGGATAGAGGGTCATGTCGGCGACCTCGTTGACATGGGCGACCCAGCCGTTCTCGGCCTCGGCGGTCGCCTCGATCACGCCAATCTGACGCTGGTTCAGATAGCCGATACAATCGGTGATCCAGTCCACGTGCTGCTCGATTGAGACCATCATGTTGGAAAGCACTGAGGGGCTGCCCGGGCCGGTGACCATGAAGAGGTTGGGGAAACCTGCGACCATGAGGCCCAGATAGGTTTTCGGACCGTCTGCCCACTTTTCCCGAAGACGCTCCCCTGCCCGTCCCTGGATGTCGATCCTGTTCAGGGCACCGGTCATGGCGTCAAAGCCGATGGCATAGACAATGGCGTCAAACTCATAATCCGCCGTCGCCGTCCGGACCCCGGTCGGCGTAATGGCCGTGATGGCGCCCTTGGTCAGGCC
>CAIYSH010000060.1 GCA_903928755.1 uncultured Alphaproteobacteria bacterium
CCTGGATGTGGTCGAACATGTGCTTCAGGCTGAAAACCTTCAGTTTGACCGCACGGAGGAGGGCGATCTCGCCTTCACCCTGTCCGGCGACTGGAAGGATTTCGAACTGTGGTTCGCCTGGCGGCCTGAGGCTGATTGCCTTCAACTCTGTCTGTCCGTCGACCTGAAGGTCAAACCCGAGCAGAGGGCGGCAGCGTTCGAACTGTCCTCGACCATCAATCAGCGTGTCTGGCTGGGGCATTTCGAGGTCTGGGATGACGGTGAGATCGTCTTCCGCCATGCCATGGCCCTGACCAGCGGCGAACGGCCCAGCCTGGCCCAGGCTGCGGCCATGATCGATGTGGCCATGGAGGCGGCAGACCGCTTTTATCCCGCCTTCGATTTTCTCACCCAGGGCGGCAAGTCGCCCTCCCAGGCAATCGAGGCCTGCATGTTCGATACGGTTGGCGAAGCCTGAACCCCGGCAGGAGCCATCCATGTCCGTCATGCCCGTTCTGATGCTCGGCGCAGGCCGCATGGGCGGAGCCCTGATCGAGGGCTGGCGCCGCAGCAGTGCCTTTGAAGCGTCCGACCTGATCATCCGGGACCCCCATCTGACCGATATTGCCAGGACGGTCGGGGATCTCGGTGCAAGGCTGAACCCGCCCCTGGAGGAGCTTGCCGCTGCTAAGACCGTTCTGCTGGCGGTGAAGCCACAGATCTGGCGTGAGACGGCACAGGAGATCGGGGCCTTTCTTGCTGAAGATGCCATTCTGGTCTCCGTCGCAGCAGGGGTGAGATCAGCCGATATTTCGGCGGCCTTCGGCGGTCGCAGGGTCGCGCGGGTCATGCCCACAACGGCGGCAGCCATTGGTCAGGGTGTTGCCAGCATCTATGCTTCGGACCCGGAGGCCCGTGCCAGGGCCCATGCGATCTTCGCACTGGTCGGAGTCGTCGTTCACCTTGACGAGGAAGACCTGCTGCACGCCGCGACCGGTGTCTCAGGGTCTGCGCCTGCCTATTTCTATGCCTTCGTCGAGGCCCTGGAAGCCGGTGGCGTCGCTGCGGGCCTTTCACCCGAAGCGTCGCGTAAACTGGCCCGGGCGACCATGATCGGCGCTGCAGCCCTGCTGGCCCAGTCCGGCGAGGATCCGGCCGATCTGCGCCGTCAGGTCACCTCACCAAATGGCACGACGGAGGCGGCGCTGAAGGTGCTGATGGGTGAAGGCGGGCTGCAGCCCCTGTTGCGCGATGCCGTCATCGCCGCGACCTCCCGCTCCGTGGAACTGGGTGGCTGAGGGATAATTCGGTGGCGTCCCACCGGATCCTGATCTTCTGGAGACGAAAATGCGCAGACTGATGGCCGGGTCCCTGGCCCTTATCCTCCTGGCCCTTGGCTCGCCGGCCTCTGCTCAGGGGTGTGCAGCCGGATTGTCAGACCGGATCACGGGGCCATTGGTCCTGATGACCGATTTCGGGCTCAAGGACGGTGCCGTTTCCGAAGTGCGCGGGGTGGCGTATTCAGTTTCGCCGACCCTGCTGGTGACAGACCTCACCCATGAAGTACCGGCCGGAAATATCTGGCAGGGGGCCTACTGGCTCTATCAGACGGCCCCCTATTGGCGTGCACCCTCCGTCTTTGTCGCAGTGGTGGATCCCGGGGTTGGCACATCGCGGCGGTCCCTGGTGGTCCGGACCTGTGCAGGGCGTTACTATGTGCTGCCGGACAATGGTCTTGTTACCCTTGTCGCCGATTCAGAGGGCCTCGACGAGGTGCGGCAGATCGACGAAACCCGCAACCGGCTGAAGGGTTCGGAAGAGAGCAACACCTTCTACGGACGTGACGTCTTCGGTTATGTGGGGGCCCGGCTGGCCAGCGGCCTGATCGCCTGGGCAGAGGTCGGGCCGGTGGTTCCCAAGACCGGTCTGGTCCGGCTGGACTACACACCGGCCCGCGTGGTGGGCCAGAAGATAGAGGGCAATGTGCCGGTGCTGGACGTCCAGTACGGGAATGTCTGGTCGAACATCCCCAAGGACTTCCTGAAACAGATCGGCATCAAGGAGGGCGATCAGGTGGATGTCCGGTTTTTCAAGGATAACCGCGAGGTTGACCGGGTTTCGGCCCCCTTCGTTTCGACCTTCGGCAGCGTCCCGGTGGGCCGTCCACTGGTCTATATCAACAGCCTGCTGAAGGTGAGCGTCGCCCTGAACCAGGGGGATTATGCCAGGGACCATGGCATCGTTTCCGGTCCTGAATGGCGCATCGAGATCACCAGGCCCTGAAGGCCATGTGCCTGTCCTAATCGGCTGTGGACCAGGTCTGGCCCTGGCAGATCACGGAAAAGCAGCCTTCAACCTTGAGCTCACCTTTGGGGGTCAGGGTCATTTTGGATTTGGATGTAACGGTCCTGCCGAAATTGGGATCGTAGATTTCCCCACCGGTCCATTTTCCGTCCCCGGCCGGGGTGAAGTCGCGGAGCAGTTGAAGGCCCAGAATGGGGCGGCTGCGAAGTTTCGGATCGGGATTTCTGGTGTCGACGGGCGGCTGACCAGTGGATTTATCGACCTTGTCCCGGAGCCAGATCACCGTGCCGCACAGTTTCTGACCACAGGGCGCAATCCGGATTTTTGCCGACTTGTCCTGGATCAGCCAGACGCCCTGCACAGATGCTCCGGCCATGGCGGGGAAGGCGGCGGTGACAAGGGCTGCGGTCAGGGCAAGGGTCTTGAACATGAGATCGGGTCCGCTGGGTTCTACGGTCTGAGGGAGGTGGTCAGTCTGACCACGGGGCGTGGCGATTTTGAGACGGTCATAGCCGTGTTGCAACCGACCCGGGCAGGCGCACCGTGGCTTTCAGTCCA
Source organism: uncultured Alphaproteobacteria bacterium (assembly GCA_903928755.1). Taxonomy (GTDB): domain Bacteria; phylum Pseudomonadota; class Alphaproteobacteria; order Caulobacterales; family Caulobacteraceae; genus Phenylobacterium. The sequence continues at coordinate 2,842 of CAIYSH010000060.1, forward strand.
CCAAGCGCCGAGCGGGACAGGAGGATGTCGCCGCCATGGGCCCGGGCAACATCCCGGGCAATGGCGAGGCCCAATCCGACCCCCTTTTCATTCTGGTTACGGGATTCGTCCAGCCGGTTGAAGGCCTTGAAGGCATCCTCATGGCGTTCGGGCGCTATGCCCGGGCCATTGTCCTCCACCACGATCTGCACCCAGCCGTCGGGCAGGGGGGCCGCTGCGATGTGGACCTGGTCCCCATGGGCCGCCGCATTCATGATCAGGTTTGAAAGGGCCCGCTTCAGGGCGTTGGGGCGGACCTGGGCTGTGAGGTCATGGTCGACGGTCACCCTGGCCTCGACACCGGCCCGGCGCGCCCCCTGTTCGACGTCGGCAATCAGCTGGCTGAGGTTTACAGATGCGACGATCTCACCACCCTCACCCCGGGCGAAGGCCAGGTATTCGTCGATCATGTGCTCCATCTCGGAGAGATCGCGCTTCATCTCGGCCGTCCGACTTGTGGGCTCGGCCAGGGCCAGTTCCAGCTTGAGCCGGGTCAGGGGGGTCCGCAGGTCATGGCTGACCGAGGCCAGAAGGGCAGTCCGCTGATCCAGGTGTCTCTGTATCCGCGACTTCATGGCCAGAAAGGCCCTTGCGGCCTGTCGGACTTCCCGGGCTCCGTGAGGCTTGAACGCCGGGGCATCGACCCCCCGGCCAAAGTCTTCCGCCGCCGTCGCCAGTCGTTCAATGGCCCGCACCTGGTTGCGGATGAACAGGATTGAAATGGCGGTCAGCAGAAGGGTCGCCACCGTCATCCACAGGACAAAAATGTGGCCCTGGGTGGCCACGGCCCGCTCCCGCGGTGCCAGCACCCGCATGATCCCGTTTGCCGTCTGGACGCGGATGTCCACATAGGCGGGATAGCGGGTGGTATCGAACCAGAAGGGGGCGTCCAGACGGGCGGCCAGGGCCTTGTCGACGACCCTGTCCACGACGGCAAAGGGATTGTGCCGCCGGCGCTCCGGCAGGGCGCGACCGGGCTGAATGGCGATGGACAGGCTCATGGACCGCTCGGCCCTGTCTGTCAGCCTGGCCAGGGCCGCAGGGCTGGGATCGTCGTTATAGCTCTCAACCGCCCAGGCGATGTCGCCCGCCAGGCCTTCAGACAGCCGGCTGGTGACGGTCTGCCAGTGGGCATCGAAAAACACCCAGGTGACCGCGATCTGCATGATCGCCACCGGCAGGATGATGATCAGCAGGCTGCGCCCGAACAGGGTGGTGGGAAGGCTGCGCTTGATCAGCCTCTGCCACACCACGGATGAAAAGAGTTTCAGTCGCATCAGTCCGGTGCCAGCAGATAGCCGACGCCCCGCACGGTCTGCAGATAGCGCGGGGTCTTGGGATCGGTCTCGATCTTGCGTCGCAGGCGGGTAACCTGGATATCCACAGCCCGGCCCGAGGCGTCGACGGTTTCCCTGGCCAGTTCCATCCGCTCTACCGGCTCATGGGGGCTGCGGGCCAGACGGCGCAGGAGGGCGATCTCGGCCTCGGTCAGGCGGATCACGTCACCCTCCCGGGTCAGTTCGCCCCGGTCCGTGTCGAACCGGCAGGTGCCCAGTGCGACGGGACCTGAAGCCGAAAGGGTCGGGCGAGCATCGGACCGGCGCAGAATGGCCTCGATCCGCAGCAGCAGTTCCTCGGGCTCGAAGGGCTTGGCCAGATAGTCGTCGGCACCCAGTTTCAGGCCCTCGATCCGGTCACTGGGCTCACCCCGGGCGGTCAGCATCAGCACAGGCGTGCGCCCGGCCGCGCCCTTGCGGTCGCGCAGCCAGCGGGTGAGGGAAAAACCGTCCTCCCCCGGCATCATCACGTCGAAGACCGCCAGGTCGAAATCGAGAGACTCCAGCAGGCCCCGGGCCGCCGCGCCCCCCGCCGCCGCCGAAACCCGGAACCCCGCCCGGGACAGGTATTCCTTGAGCAGCTGGCGAATGCGGTCGTCGTCATCCACCACCAGCAGGTGACGGTCAGCGGCGTAGCTGGAGGTCATCGACATCAGGCGAAGGCTCCAAAATGTTTGACGCGACGCGCCCGGAGGTCTGTAAGGGAGTTTCCTTGAAAGGAGGAACTTTCCCCATGACTCTCGTTCCCTTCGACGATCGCGACGGTTGGATCTGGCTGGACGGCCAGTTTGTAGCCTGGCGCGAGGCGAAGGTGCACGTATTGACCCATGGCTTGCACTACGCCTCGGCGGTATTCGAAGGCGACCGGTGAAGCGGCGAAAATGTACGCCCTGTTCGACGACTTCATGGACAGCACGCTGCGGGACTCTCCGACCCTGACCTCCAGCCTGGGCCTCGACAAGGAAACCCTGGCCTGGACCAAGTCCAAACTTGGCGATGCCTCCCTGACCGCCGTCGCCGAAAGCAAGGCGAAGACGACCCGCAAGCTGGCCCAACTCCGCGCCATTGATCGCAGCAAGATCTCCGGCGTCGACGCCATTACCTATGACACGGTGGCCTTCACCCTGGAGGTGGAGGACGAGGGCAATCGCCGGTTCGACTATGGCGGCGGCGGATCGGGCGCGCCCTATATCCTGACGCAGCTGACCGGGTCCTATCAGTCCATTCCCGACTTCATGGACAACCAGCACACCATCGAGACCAAGGCCGACGCCGACGCCTATCTGTCGCGGATGGAAGCTTTCGCCGTCCTGCTGGATCAGGAAGCCGCAATCGTGCGTCACGATGCTGGCCTCGGGGTGATTGCGCCCGATTTCGCGATCGACAAGGCCCTGGTCCAGTACCAGGCCATGCTGCGAACCGCTCCGTCTGAAACCACCCTGGTCAACAGCCTGGTCCGGCGGACCCGTGAAAAATCCATCTCCGGCGATTGGGCCAAGCAGGCCCTGGGCCTTTACGCCGACCGCGTTCAGCCGGCCCTGAAGCGTCAGGTGGACCTTCTGACCGCCCAGAGATCAAAGGCAGTCCACGACGCTGGCTGCTGGCGCCTGCCCGAGGGCGAGGCCTATTATGAAACCTCCCTAAAACAGTACACCACGGCAAAGATCAGTCCGGACGAGGTGCACAAGTTGGGCCTCGACTTGGTGGCCAGCCTGAGCGCCGAGGCCGACGTCCTGATGCGGAAAATCGGCTATAGCAGGGGCACGGTGGGTGAGCGGTATCGGGTCCTGGCGACCGATCCGAAAATGCTCTACCCGAACACAGACGCAGGAAAAGCCGAGCTGCTGGCCCACCTGAACGGTCTGATCAAGACGGTGACGGCCAAGCTTCCCGCCTATTTCGGCCAGCTTCCCAAGGCTCCCCTGGAAATCCGCCGGGTGCCGCCGGCCATCGAGGCAGGCCAGCCGGGCGGTTATTATGACTCCCCGCCCCTGGATGGCAGTCGGCCGGGCATCTACTGGATCAACCTTCGCGATACCGCCGAAAATCCCAAATGGGGCCTGCCGACCCTGTCCTATCACGAGGGGATCCCGGGCCATCATCTGCAGCTGGCCCTGAAGAACGAGGCCGAGGCCCTGCCCCTGATCCGCAAGGTTCAGGGCTTTTCCGGCTATAGTGAAGGTTGGGCCCTTTATGCCGAAACACTCGCCGTCGAAATGGGCATGTATGACAGGGACCCGGTAGGTCACATCGGCATGTTGCACGACGCCCTGTTCCGGGCGGTCCGCCTTGTGGTCGACAGCGGCATGCATGCCAAGCGCTGGAACCGGGAGCAGGCCCTGAAATTCTATATCGACCATATTGGCGATGCAGAGCCGGCAGCCATTACCGAGATTGAACGCTATGCCGTCTGGCCGGGACAGGCCAGCAGCTACATGGTCGGCAAGATTACCTGGCTGCGCGGCCGGGAGCGGGCCCGCAAGGCGCTGGGGGCGAGGTTCGATATCCGCAGATTTCATGATGCCGGACTGCTGGCCGGAGGCGTTCCCCTGACCGTGCTGGACAATGTCATCGACGACTACATCGCAGCCGCTAAAGGTCGCTGACACGGAAATTTCACGGGATGAAGCGCAGCAGCGCTTGCCCCGCTCCGATTCCCGTCCCAACTTCGCTCCATGAGCCATCGCCCCACCGGCGCGGCACCATCCCGCCTCGTGGCGGTCCTGGGCCCGACCAATACCGGCAAGACACATCTGGCCGTCGAACGGATGCTGGGGCATGCCTCCGGCATGATCGGCCTGCCGCTCCGGCTCCTGGCCAGAGAGATCTATGACCGGGTGGTCAAGGCACGCGGGGCCAGCAGGGTCGCCCTGATCACTGGTGAGGAGAAGATTGTGCCGCCGCGGGCGGTCTATTTCATCTGCACTGTCGAAGCCATGCCGCTAAGTCGCGAGGTGGAATTCCTCGCTGTGGACGAAATCCAGCTGTGTGCCGATCCCGAACGTGGTCATGTTTTTACCCAGCGCCTGCTCCATGCCCGAGGCAAGTATGAGACCATGCTGATGGGGGCTGGCACCATGGCACCCCTGATCCGCAAACTGTTGCCCAAAGCGGAGATACAGACCCGCGAGCGGTTTTCCGCCCTGACCTATGCGGGATCAAAAAAGCTGACCCGCCTGCCCCGGCGCAGCGCCATCGTCGCCTTCTCGGCAGATCAGGTCTACGCCATAGCCGAGCTGATCCGTCGCCAGAGGGGCGGGGCTGCCGTGGTGATGGGCTCCCTGAGCCCCCGCACGCGCAATGCCCAGGTCGCCCTCTACCAGTCAGGGGAAGTGGATTTTCTGGTGGCGACAGACGCCATTGGCATGGGCCTGAACATGGATGTCGACCATGTGGCCTTTGCCGGTTTGCGTAAATTCGACGGACGGCGGACCCGGTTTCTGGTCCCGCAGGAGGTGGGACAGATCGCCGGGCGGGCAGGCCGCTATCGCACGGACGGAACCTTCGGCGTCACCGGCGAGTGCGAGGAGATGGATGCTGACCTGGTGGAGTCAGTTCAGGAGCACCAGTTCGAGCCGGTCATGGCGGCCGAGTGGCGCAATGCAGATCTGGATTTCACCTCCCTGCCAAATCTCATGAAGTCCCTGGCAAGGGGGCCCCAAAGGGAAGGTTTGACGCTGTCTGCGGAATCCCTGGACGAGATAACCCTCAAGCGCCTGGCCGGCGAAGCAGACATCGTCGATCGATGCCGTGACCAGACAGCCCTGCGCCGACTCTGGGACGTCTGCCAGATGCCGGACTTCCGCAAGACCAGCCAGGAAGAGCACCAGAGACTGACCCGTGAATTCTTCTTCTGGCTGACCAGTCACGGTCGTCGGATCTCACCGCAATGGATGACAGACCAGCTCAGGCATCTGGACCGTATGGACGGCGAGATCGACACCCTGTCTGCCCGGCTGGCCAGCGTCAGGACCCTGGCTTATGTGGCGAACCGGCCGGACTGGCTGGCCGACGCCTCTGGCTGGCAGGGCCAGACCCGGACGGTGGAAGACAAGCTTTCAGACACCCTGCACGAAAAACTGATGGCACGGTTCGTCGACCGCAGGACCAGTGCCCTGATGCATGGCCTTCGGGTTCGCGAAGAGATCCTCGCCGGGGTGGGGGCTGATGGCGAGGTGACGGTCGAAGGACAGTTCGTCGGGCGGCTCAGGGGGGTCCAGTTCGAAGCCGAGCATGGGGAAACCCTGCTGGCTGAAAAAGCGCTTCGGGCCGCCGCGGCAGCGGCTGTCGGGCCTGAAATCAACAGGCGCCTGGGTCAACTCGCCGCTGATGCAGACCAGGCTTTCGGTCTGGGACGGGATGGGGCCATACTTTGGCGCGGCCAGGCTGCCGGAGCCATCACCGGAGGCGCGCCCTTCTCCCCCCGCGTCCGGCTGTTCGGTGATCTGGGTCACCCGGCCCCCCGGGAACGCGCCCAGCGGCGGATGGAGGCCTTTCTGGCGGCGGAGGCCAGTCGTCGACTGGGCGCACTGAAAAGGCTTGAGGATGCCCTGTCATCGGGACAGATCAAGGGTATCGCAAGGGGCCTGGCCTTTCGGCTGATCGAGGCCGGAGGCGTAATGGATCGGTCAGGCGTTCAGGAAGAAGCCAG
>CAIYSH010000061.1 GCA_903928755.1 uncultured Alphaproteobacteria bacterium
CTTGCCGTCCTTGTCGAAGCGCTTGACCCGCGCAGCACCGATCACATTGGTCGGGTCGACCGAGTCCACATCATTGGGGCTCTCATTGGCATGGCCCTCGCCGATGTACATGTCGCCGTTAGCGGCGAAGGCGACGGACACGGGCTGCCAGAGCAGGCGTTGGCCCTTGGCCTCATCCCAGTCGCCGCGCTGGTCCTTGATCCCGATGGTCTTCAGAAGCTTGCCCTCGGGGCTCACCTGCTGGACGGTTCCGCCATTGGTATCGGTTATCCAGACATTGTCCTGCGGGTCCACGGCGATGCCATGGGCTTTTTCCTGATAGCCGATCTCGTCGGCGGGCACGGTCACGACGACCTGTCCCCTGCGGTCAAATTTGAAGAGTTGTGGTTGCCCCTGGGGCCGGCGCTGCAGCACCCAGACATTGCCTTTGGAATCTACAGCCGCGCCCGGTGCCCCTCCCGGTGTCCCGCTTTGTGCCGGAGGCAGGCGCAGGGGGAAGGACATGGCATAGCCTGACATCTGGTCCCAGACCACGCGGGGTGTCAGCTGGCGGCTTGGTCCGCCCTTGCGGGTGCAGATGGTCGATTTCGCACATCCTGGCAGGTTGCCGCCCACGGGGCCCGGGACCCCTGGCTGACGCGGCAATACGGTCACCTGGCCCTTGTCATCCACGAGGGTCCGACCGACAGGGTCAGGAGAGCCGGGCTGAAAATGCCAGGCTGGCGACCCGTTTGCGGCAGGGCCGGAGGTCGGCGGATCGCCGGCAAGCGCCGAGGTTGAAAAAAGGGCGGCGATGAACGCAGCGCCAAGGGCAATTCCGTCATGCTTTTTCATGGTGATGACACTGGCCCTCCCACAGGACCCAGGCAAGATTGCCCGCGGTCCGACAGCGGGGCGGTTCTCAAAGAGCGAGAGCCTCGGCCTGAACCCTGTCATGCACAGAATGAGAGATTGTGCCGGAGCCAAAGGCCACATGCCTAGCCTGCCCCGACCGACCTGCCTAACTTTGCAGATTGCAGGACTTCGCCCGGCCTGGGTGACCTGCAATCCGGGATGATGGAGAAGTTGCCGTGAAGACGTTTTCCGTTTCAGTTCTGCTCACCCTGGCTGTCTGGTCAGGTGCCCAGGCCCAGGGCGCAGCCTCCAGGCCGCTCCGGGCCCCGAATGTGCCGAACATGCGGGGAACTGATTCCGGACAGGGGCCCGCCTGCGATCAACTGACCGACTATGGGGCCTTCCAGCCTCCGGGTCCGCCCGCGACGCCTTACGGACTTGGTGCGACGGCAGCGGCTGTCTCGCCTTCAGCGCCGGTCTACGGCGCGGCCATTCCGCCCCGGGCAGAGAGCACCCTGGGGGCCGCCGGGGCTGCCCAGCGCGGGATCGTCATCCCTGACGCTCCCAAGTTGCCCTACAGGTTTGTCGACGCCCCACAGCCGCCCCGCGGCACGGCCGGCTTTGCCAATGTGAACGGTGTGGGCCTCTTGAAAAATGGGCGCCTGATCGTCAACCAGCGCATGCCGATGTTCCAGCTACTTGAATACGATCCCCAGGGGCGGCTCGTCCGCAGCATTGATCCCAATCTCGTCTCAAGACCCCACGGCATGCGGGTGGATCCCGATGACAACATCTGGGTCACGGATCAGCAGTGCAACATCGTGGTGAAGGTTGACCCTGCCGGGGAAGTCCTGCTGACCCTTGGAACCCGCGGTCAGGCCGGAACCTGGGATGAGGCCAAGGGCACCCATCTGTTCAACCAGCCGACGGATATAGCCTTCGGGCCCCGGGGTGATGTCTTTGTGGCCACAGGACATGGCGGCCCCGATCCCAGGGTTCTGAGGTTCGACAAGTCCGGCCGCTTCATCACCAGCTGGAGCCTGAAGCACGAAGACGGCTCTTCCGCCGTCATCCACACCCTGGTCGTCAATGCTCATGGGGAAGTGTGGGTGGGAGACCGTGAAGTGAAAAAGATGCGGGTCTTCGACTCCAACGGAAAACCCCTCCGCGACATCCAGATGAAGAACCTGATCTGTGGCCTCTTCATCGACAGCAAGGGTCAACTCTGGATGACAACCGGGCAGGACGGCATGATCCAGCGGCTGGACTGGAACGGCAAAGTTCTGGGCTGGATCGGCGTCGAAGGGTTCGGCACCCAGGAATTTGGCGAGGCCCACTACATGACGGTCTCCCCTGACGGCCGGACCCTCTATGTCGGCGACACCGTCAACAACGACATCAAGAAGCTTCAGAAGATCGACTGAAGGTCACTGCCAGGTCATTGTGGCCCCGGGGCGCAGTGTCGGCGGTGAGCTGGTTTGCGAGCCCCTTGAAGACATCGCCCAGCAGGAGTCGCCGCTGATCTCACCGGGGGAAGGTCGAGGCCTTGATCTGGGCTGCCAGGGCCGTGCCGGACAGCCAGGCGGCTTCCACACGGGGCCCGATCAGCCAGTCCCCGCACAGACCCAACCGGTGGTCCGCGTCCCAGATTGCGCCGGAGCCTTCGGCACCTGATATCGCATACCGCCAACGATGGGCTGTCTGGGCAATCGGGGTCGCTTCGGACCCCAGCCGATCCCACAGGGCCTCCAGCAGGGCTGAGGTCACCTCTTCCTGGCTCGCCTCCAGGTGTTGGCGGGACCAATCAGGGCTGGCCTGCAGCACCCAGGCCTCGGGACCTGTCCGACCGGGCTTCGAGCTGTTGCGGGCGACCCAGCCGAGGGGTTCGTCCGCATCGCCCCGCCAGCAATCCAGGTCTGTCGCAAGGCGTTCTGCGAAGGCCGCCATCACCGTCCAGCAGGGCAGGGTCCCGCAAGATCGGGCCCGCGCGGCCATGGTCGGCGCGATTGGCGCGGTGAGCTCTGCGGCCTGTTCAGTCGGCAAGGCCAGGACGATTGCGTCGGCTTCCTGCTCGGTCCCGTCCTCAAGATGTATGAGCCAGCCGGGTTTGTGCCGCGTCAGTCGGCTTACCTTCGCGCCCCATTGGACTGACAGACCCTCGGCCATCTGTCGGATCGGCGCATTCATCCCGGGTGTTCCCACAAACGCATCGGGGCCTGCCGCCGGCCAGGGGGCGATGCTGCCCTTTGCGAGCCAGTCCTCTGCCCTTGCCCGAAATCCGGGATCCCGGAGTGTGAAATACTGGGCACCATGGTCAAAGCTCGCCTCGCCCAGGGGGGTGGCAATCCTGCGGACAGACATTCGCCCGCCCGGGCCTCTGCCCTTATCAAGCAGTACCACTTCACAACCGGCGTGCGCCAGGGCCTCTGCGCAGGCCATGCCCGCCATGCCCGCGCCCACAATCCAAACCTTCATGTCA
>CAIYSH010000062.1 GCA_903928755.1 uncultured Alphaproteobacteria bacterium
GACTCAGCGTCAGGCGCGATACGTTTTGCCATGCCCGAAAGGACCTTTCCCGCCCCGGCCTCCGCGAACCGGGTGACCCCACCCTCCCCAGCGAGCCAGACCATGCTCTCACGCCAACGAACGCGGCCGGTCACCTGCTCAACCAGCATCCTGCGGATCGCCTCAGGATCCAGAGTAGGCCGGGCGGTTACATTGGCGACCAGGGGGGCGCGAGGCGCGATGAGGGTGGCGCGGGCGAGCGCCTCTGCCATTTCATCTGCGGCAGGCTGCATCAACGGGCAATGAAATGGCGCAGAAACATTCAGCGGGATGGCCCTCGCACCAAGCTCCTTGGCTTTTTCGATGGCAAGATCCACAGCGGCCTTGCTGCCGGAGATCACCACATTGCCCGCATTGTTGTCGTTTGCGACAACGCATATGCCGACTGCCGAACCAGCAAGGGCCGCAGCCTCGGCGAGGGCAACGTCGGATTTCGGACCGATGAGCGAGGCCATGGCCCCCTCACCGACCGGCACGGCACGCTGCATGGCCTGCCCCCGCAGCTTCAACAGCCGCGCGGTGTCACCCAGAGTCAGGGCTCCGGTCGCGGCGAGCGCCGAATATTCTCCGAGGGAGTGCCCCGCCACGAACCCGGCCCGCTCGATTGCAATACCGAATTCCCTTTCCAGGGTGCGGATCACAGCAAGGCTGACCGCCATCAGGGCGGGCTGAGCATTCTCGGTGAGGGTAAGCTGATCCTCCGGGCCCTCCTTCATAAGGGCAAAAAGTTTCTGCTCCAGAGCGTCGTCAACCTCCTGAAAGACCTCACGCGCGGTCGCGAAGGCTTCAGCCAGGTCGACGCCCATGCCTAGGGCTTGGCTTCCCTGACCCGGAAACAGAAAGGCTAGGCTCATGGTTTACTCCCAAGGGTTGCCAGACTGGCGAAACGATCCTGAGCCATGGGTTAGGGGATTAGCCAGGCCCGGGCAACACTCTGGTCAATTCGAATACGGCACGACACAATGGTGACTGCGAAATCGGGGAGGTCTTCATGCGCGCCGTGGTCCGTCGTAACAAGCAGCTGATCTGCACCGATGTCGCTGATCTTTCGCCTGCAGCCGGACAGGTCCTGGTGCGCACCCTGGCCTGTGGCATCTGCGGCTCGGACCTGCATGCCCTCCACCATATGGAACACATGATGGAAACCTCTGCCAGAGCGGGAGGTGGAATGGGCACGGGATTTGATCCAACCCAGGATACGGTTTTCGGGCACGAATTCTGTGCGGAAATTCTTGATCACGGCCCCGGGACGACCGGAGCCCTGAAGGCGGGGACCCGGGTGGTCAGCCTTCCCGTGACCCTGACCGAAAATGGCGTAGAGGCCCTCGGCTACTCAAACCGGCTACCGGGGGGATTTGCCGAGCGGATGATCCTGTCCGAGGCCCTGCTTCTTGAGGTTCCGAATGGATTGGCCACGGATCAGGCGGCGCTGACCGAGCCCTTTGCTGTCGGCGCACACGCCGTGGCAAAGGCCCGGATGGACCGCGATTCGGTGGCTCTGGTGATTGGCTGTGGCCCGGTTGGCCTGGCCGTGATCGCCGGACTGAAGGCCAAGGGCCATGGCCCCGTCATCGCCGCCGACTATTCACCCCGCCGCCGCAAGGCCGCTGAAATGCTGGGTGCAGACCTCGTAATCGATCCAGCTCAGGAGAGCCCCCATGCCAGATGGGAAGCCTTCGGGGTTCCAACCGCCAGGGCCGCACAGAATGCCGCCCGAATGATGGGCAGGACTTTCGGCAAGCCCGTGGTGTTTGAGTGCGTCGGATCGCCCGGCATTCTCCAGCATCTGATCGAAGCCGCGCCAGCCGGCAGCCAGATCGTGGTTGCGGGTGTCTGCATGGAAACCGACAAGATCGAACCTGCCATCGCCATCACCAAGGAGATCGAGCTGACCTTCGTGTTTGGATACACACCCGATGAGTTCGCCGGAACCCTGCGCCAGATTGCCGAGGGGGTCATTGACGTCAGCGGCGTTGTCACCGGGAGGGTCGGTCTCGAGGATGTGGCCCAGGCGTTCGTCACGCTGGGCGATCCGGAATCCCATGTAAAGATCCTGGTCGAACCTTAGGTCGGCAGCCCGGCGGCCAGGCCATTCCGCAGCGTCTCGGATGCCTGACCTGATGAGCGGGACAGCGCGCCTACCCTACGAAGCCGAGTTCGCCGTGAACATCCACCCGACAGGGCGATCCGGCATCCTGGCAGGCCCGGGCCAACTTGTTCGCCGCCGCCTTGGCTTCATCCTTGGTGCCGAAGTTTTCAATCGGCCCATCTTCCAGCTGGACGGACCATCCGCCATTGGCGGGGGCGACCTTGACCAGTTTCCGGGCAAGACTTGGACGCATACCCATCAGCCTGCACACTGCAGATCAGGAAGCCGCAGGATCATGCGCTGACCCTTTCGAGCTGGCTGGTTTCGCCCTTGAGAACCTTGACCCCAAGAAAGTGCATTTCACCATTCCGGAAATCAATATCGGCCACGGCAACGCTGGGATGCCGCTTCAGGGCTGAGTCATCACGAGGGGTCAGATGCAGCACCAGTGAACTCAGATCCGCACCTTCAGCCAGGGCCTGTTCGATTTCGGTCCTGAGACTCAGGATGGACTGGCCAGACGAAACTGGACTTGTGGATTTAGGGCGCATTCGGGTCCTTTGAGGGCTCTTACCAGACGTTTCGGCGAGATATCCGAGTTGACGGGGCGCATTTCGCCTCGGCGTCTTAGAGCCAGCCTAAATTTCACTATGCGCGGATTGAGAAAAAATTCACACTTCAATCTTGGGCAATTGCCATTTTACACGAGGAAAAAAGCACGGTTTTCCTCGCTGATTTTAATGCAATTAAAAATATCGAGCAATTAACCTAGTATTTCCGGTTTTAGTATTTAAACTAGAGACATCGATCTCTGCTGCGCAACGCTCCTTTAAGCCCACTCGCTCGCGCGGGATGTTTGAAAGCCGACCTTTTCAGATTCGATCTCCGCCGGGCTCTTCCGGCGGATTCGCACCCACTACGGAGGCTGAAAATGGCTACCGGTACTGTCAAATGGTTCAACACCACCAAGGGCTTCGGCTTCATTCAACCCACTGACGGCGGCAAGGACGTGTTCGTACACATCTCGGCCGTTGAACGTTCGGACCTGAATGGCCTGCATGAAGGTCAAACCGTTTCCTACGAACTCGAGCGCGATCAGCGTTCGGGCAAGGAAAGCGCTGTCCAACTGAAGAACGCCTAGGAATTTTGACTGCGGCTTCGGTCGCGGTCGACATTCAGGGACCGACGCTCCAGCGGTGTCGGTCCCTTTTCTTTGCGCCATTGGCAGATTTGGGCAGAGCGCCTAATGCAGGGCCCTGGACCGGCTCAGGATATGATACCGTGGACGAACCCCAAGTTGATGAAATCAGGCGTCAGGCCCGCAACAAGCTTTTCGGGCGGATCATGATCCTGGCCTTCGGACTTCTGCTGCTGGCCCAGGTCGCGCCCATGCTTTTGCGCATGTTTCGACATCTCCCCGCCTGAAGACGCAAACAGGATTTGAAACCTCTGGATCCTCCCCTGTAATCTGCAGGGAAACAGGGGAGAAATTTCATGCGACTGACGTCACCACGCATAGCGCCGGTTGCAGACAGCGGGCTTACGCCCGAACAGGCGGAAATCCTCGCCCCCATGGCGGCCAGTGGTCGCGTGCTGAATGTTTTCCGCACCATGGTCAATGCACCCAAGGCCGCGAGGGGATTCCTGGCCTGGGGCGGTTATGTCCTCTCCCGCAGGAATGATCTGCCGGCCAGGGACCGCGAAATCGTCGTCCTGCGGATCGGATATCTATGCAAGTCCGGCTATGAGTGGACCCAGCACGTGGACATCGGAAAGCGCGATGGCCTGACGGATCAGGAAATCGACTGGATCAAGATCGGCTCAGGGGCTCCCGGCTGGAAGGCCGCGGACAAGGCCCTCCTCCAGGCCGCGGATGAACTCCACCACGATCAGTTCATAACCACGCCTACCTGGAGCGCCCTCAAGGCCCATTTCACGGACAAGCAGTGCATGGACGTGGTCTTCACCGCAGGCCAGTACACGCAGGTTTCCATGATACTGAACAGCTTCGGCGTGCAGCTTGATGAAGGCCAGGTCCTGGACCCTGACCTCAAGGGATTCTGAGTGATCCATGGGGAGCAGGGCCGGCACCCTGGCACCCGCATATTCCCCTGACACCTATTTGGGCGGCAAACGCTTCTGGGCGAGGGCTGCGCAGGTTGCCGTTCCGATGGGACCCTCACGGTCATATAGCCAGGTCTCGCCAATGGCGACGCCATCCGTGGCGTGGTGGTTCACGGACTCAAAGCCAACCCAGTCTCCCACCATGGCCCGGTGGAGATAAACCGTGACGTCGGTATTGATATAGGCCAGGCCCTTGTCACGGGAGGCATTGGCAAACGGACTGCAGAAGTCGGCCGCGACAGCAACCCGCTGGAAGGGAGTCAGCGGAACTCCGGCGACCAGTTCGCGCACTTCGCTCATCCAGATCCTGCGGGGCCCGGGATCTCCAAAACCGCCGGCAATCTGCCGGGTGGCCCACATACCGCCCATCGGCGATCGGCTGTTGGGCAGGGGTTCGATGGTTTCAGGCAGGGGGGCATCCCAGTTCGGTGGGCTCCATGTTGAGCCTTCCGGGTTTTCCGTCCGACGCAGGAACTGGCAGGTCGCCTAGGCCATGCTGATGCCGCCAGAGAGGAACTCAGCCTCCGTCATCCGGATCCGTCCACCTTCGCGGATCAGGGTTGTCCGGATCTCCACAGGATCAAAGCCTGGCAGCTTGTACATATCGACCGTGAGCCGGGCGGGCGTGAACTCTTCCCCGCCGAATGCCGCCTCCAGGCCATGCCCCAGCAGGCCTATGACCACACGGCCATGAAGGGATCGATTGCCCCAGGGGCCACGACCTGAATCCTGGGGGATGAAATGATCCCCCTCTCGAACATAAAAGGGCTGGTTTTCCATGGCGGGATACATGCCAGAAAATCCGGCCGTGTCGAGCCACCCTTGACCTTGATCAATGCACAGGAAGCCGCCTGCCCCACACCTTCCTGCACATTGACGCTATTCAGGAGGGCCGAATGTCTGGTCTCAAGCTTGGTGAAATCTCAATCTGTGCCGATGAAGCCGAAGCGATCTTTTCGAGGACCCTCCAACATCCGCCAGGGGTTGTCTGGGCGGCCCTGACAAGCCCGGACAAGCTTGCACAGTGGCTGGCACCGGGGGAAATCCAGCTGTTTCTCGGGGGTCATGTAGATCTCGACTTTGGTGACAGCGGGATTGTGATCCACAGTCAGGTGTCGGCCTACGCTCCAGGGCGACTTCTGGAATATTCATGGAGTGGGTCAGGCGACATACTTCGACCCCTGCGATGGGAATTGAGCCCTGCAGACGTTGGCACCTACCTGTCCCTGACCCTGAACATGCCTGCCAGTGAGGATGTTGCACGATCCTGCGCGGGGTGGGAGGCCCATCTTGAAATGCTGGCAGCCACACTGGAGGGAGTGTCGATCAAATTCCCCTTCGAGCATTTCAAGGCAGCACGCGAGGCCTACAGGGCCAAGATGGGCCTCATCGCAGCCTAGCCCCGAGGCATCAGGGCTGGGCGGCAGGAAGGCCACCTTCCAGGTAGACCACGCCCCCCTTCATGACAAAGCTTGCGTGCCTGAGCAGGTCAACATCCTTCAAGGGGTCTCCGCCTACTGCGACGAGATCAGCATAGTGTCCGGCTGAAACAAGGCCGATCCTGTCCGAAGCCCCGATCAGATCGGCCGCATTGCGCGTAGCGGTCAGAATCGCGTCCATGGGTGACATACCGCTGGAGGCCAGCAGGGAAAACTCCAGTGTATGATCGCCCTGACCAAGGTCTGTGCCATAGGCGATTTTGACTCCGGACTTCAGGGCTCTTGGCATGTTCTGCTTTGGAAGCAGGTCGTTGGCCAATTCCTTCTCTGCGGTTCCAGGCGTCAGCAGCTCTGGATGTTCACTGGCGGCCCGATAGAAGACGTCAAAAACGGTCAGAGTAGGCACGAGATAGGTCCCTTTCGCCTTCATCAGGGTAAAGGTCTGTTCAGTGGCGAAGGAACCATGTTCAATGGAATCAACACCGGCCCGCACCGCAGCTTCGATCGCCCCGGCTGGATAGGTATGCGCCGCGACCTTCATGCCCAGGCTGTGAGCTGTCTCGACCGCCGTCTGCATTTCGGCATCCGTCATCAACTGCTGGCGCGGATCATCCCCCGTCGAGGCAATCCCGCCGGATGGCATGATCTTGATCAGGTCAGCGCCCCGCCGCTTGTGTTCACGCACCCGGATCCGCGCCTGTTCCGGCGTGTCGACAATCCCCTGCTCCCAGCCCGGATGGAACAGATCCGGGTCCAGCCCGCTGCGTGGATCCCCATGGCCAGCGGTCGGGCCCAGC
>CAIYSH010000063.1 GCA_903928755.1 uncultured Alphaproteobacteria bacterium
GCCGTTGACCGTGAAGGGTTATGTGCGCTTTGGTCTCGGTGACGGGATCGAAAAAAAGGTCGATGACTTCGCCGCTGAAGTGGCCTCGATGACCGGTCAAAGCTAGTCGCGAAGAAATCTTGTGCTTCAGGGGCGTGGTGCGTTCGACGCGCACCACGCCCTTGGTTTATGTAGACTGCAGTCCAGATTCTCGAGGCACGCCCATGACCGGTCAGCCACGCTACAAGAAGATCCTCTTGAAGATGTCGGGCGAAGTCCTGATGGGCGACGCCTTGTTCGGCATCGATACCAAGACCATTGAGGCGGTCGCCGAAGATATCAAGGAAGTGGTCGATGCGGGTGTCGAACTCTGTCTTGTCGTCGGCGGCGGCAACATTTTCCGGGGCGTCTCTCTGGCTGGAAAAGGGATGGACCGGGCAAGCGCTGACTATATGGGCATGCTGGCGACCGTGATGAATGCCCTCGCCCTTCAGGGCGCGCTCGAAAAAATCGGGGTCGATACCCGCGTGCAGTCCGCCATTCCGATGGATGCCGTCTGTGAGCCCTATATTCGCCGCCGGGCCCTTCGGCATATCGAGAAGGGCCGGGTGGTGATTTTTGCCGCTGGCCTTGGGGCTCCGTTCTTTACGACCGATACGCCAGCGGCTCTGCGGACTGCTGAAATGGGCTGCGAGGCCCTTTTCAAAGGGACATCGGTAGACGGTGTCTATACCGCGGACCCGAAGAAGGATCCGGCTGCAAAGCGCTATGAGGCCCTAAGTTATCACGACGTCCTGGCCCAGGACCTCAAGGTGATGGATGCCTCAGCGATTGCTCTCATGCGGGACAATCATATTCCGATCGTGGTGTTTTCAATCCGCGAACGGGGCAATTTCATGAAGGTGCTCAAGGGCCAAGGGGTCTTTACGACCATAGCCTGAACGCAAGGATTTCGAGGGAGAAGGTCTCATGGCGGCTGCAGAAAAGCCGGTCCTTTCCAGATACAAGGACCGCATGGACAAGGCGATTGTGGCCTTGAAGGATGAGTTCGGCAGTCTGCGGACAGGCCGGGCCTCGGCGAGCCTGCTGGATCAGGTCATGGTGGATGCCTATGGGGCATCGGTTCCGATCAGCCAAGTGGGCGCAGTCAGCGTGCCGGAGGCACGATCCGTTACCGTCAGTATCTGGGACAAGGCGGTCGTGGTCTCGGTCGAGAAGGCGATCCGCAATTCCGGCCTTGGGCTCAATCCTGTAGTTGAAGGCCAGACCCTGCGGATTCCGATCCCGCCTCTCACTGAGGAGCGGCGCAAGGACCTGGTAAAAGTCGCCGGGAAATACGCCGAGCATCAAAAGGTCGCGATACGAAATGTCCGGCGGGAGGCCAATGACGATCTTAAGAAGGCGGAGAAAGACTCGGTCATCAGCCAGGACGAGCAGAAGCGCATGGAAGCCGATATCCAGAAGTTCACCGACGAGGCGGTCAAGCGTGTGGACGAGGCCTTGAAAATCAAGGAACAAGAGATCATGCAGGTTTAGTCTGCTGCGACCTGAACCGGCGGGGAAATCAATGGCGCTCAGCCCTAAAGAGCCGATCGGGACGCCGCTGCACGTGGCGATCGTCATGGACGGCAATGGCCGATGGGCGAAGCGTCGCGGTTTGCCGCGTACCCTGGGGCACAGGGCTGGAGTAGAGGCGCTGAAGCGTACGGTGGCCGCTGCACCGGACCTGAATATCCGGTCATTGACGGTCTTCGGATTTTCGACGGAAAACTGGAGTCGGCCTGCTGCTGAAGTGGCGGAATTGATGGCCTTGCCTAGGAGGTATTTCGAGAGTGATCTTGCCCGGCTTGAAAGAGACGGGGTCAGGGTAAGGGCCCTCGGCCGACGGGAAGGTCTTTCTCCTGACCTTCAGGAAATGTTGGCCGAAGCCGAAGCCAGGACGGCTGGCAATGATACCTTCCTCCTTCAGATTGCCTTCAACTACGGAGGGCAGGCCGATATTGCAGACGCCGCCCGCAAGTTCGCACAGGATGTCGCTGATGGTCGGGCCAGACCTGCCGACATGACCGAGGCGACCTTTGCCCGATACCTTTCTACGGCGGATTTCCCCCCGCCTGATCTGGTGATCCGCCCGTCAGGTGAGCAGAGGCTGTCGAATTTCCTGCTCTGGGAGTCTGCTTATTCCGAGTTTGTATTCCAGGACGTCCTCTGGCCGGATTATGGCAAGGACCACCTGGCCGCTGCCCTGGCAGAATATGCCAAGCGTGAGCGCCGTTTCGGCGGCGCGGTTACGGACGATGTCCTTGCCGCCGGCTGACAGGTCATTTGATTGGTCAAACCTCGGTATCAGGGTGGTCTCCGCGACCATCCTCGTTCCATTGGTGCTTGCGGCCATCTGGTTTGACACCGGCTGGGCGCGGGGGGGGTGGCCGTTCCTTGTCCTGATCGCGGTCGCCGTGGCTCTGCTGTCTGTGGAATGGGGTGGGATGACGGCACCAAATGCGCCGGTGCGGGTCTCGACGGCAGTGTGCGCTGCGGTGCTGGGAGCCGTGATTCTAACTCACAGGGACCTTGACCGCATGTGGCTCGTCTGGTCCTGCCTGTTTCTGGGTGGACTGGCTGCGGCACTGGTCGCCAGGGGGGTCTCCGAGAAGCCTTTGAATGCTGCCTACGGTGTTTTCTATCTGGGCGTGTCGTGTATCTGCCTGGTCTGGTTGCGGTCAACCAAGCAGGGCGTCTTCTGGACCTTCATGCTGTTTGGCATTACCTGGGCTTCCGATATTGCAGCCTTCGCCGTAGGAAACGCGCTGCATGGTCCAAAGCTTTGGCCACAGTTTTCGCCCAACAAGACCTGGTCTGGTTTTTTTGGTGGACTGATCGCCGCCATGGGAGTCGGGGCCATGATGTCGGCCCTTCCATGGTTTGATCTCAATATCTGGGCAGCGCTGTCCGTGGGTCTTGCAGGAGGTCTTGCGACCATGGCCGGGGACCTCTGGGAATCCATGCTGAAGCGTCGCTTCGGCGTGAAGGACTCAGGCGACCTGATACCCGGTCACGGCGGCCTGCTTGATCGCGTCGATGGTCTGATGTTTGCGGTCATCGTCATCGCCGGTGCGCGCATGATCAATCATCTGGGATGGGGTCATTGAGTCTGCCCCGGAGCATTGCCATCCTGGGTTCAACGGGATCTGTGGGGACGTCCACCCTGGACCTGCTTGAGAAGTCCCGGGCGGAGGTTGATATCTTGGCCCTGACGGCGGGGCGGAATGTTGAACTTCTGGCTGCCCAGGCGCTGAAATGGCGACCGACCCTTGCGGTCATTGAAGACGAGCGGCTTCTACCTGAATTGCAGGCGCGGCTGAGGGGGTCTGGCGTCGACGCCCGTGGCGGTAACCCTGCCGTCATCGAGGCAGCCCAGTCCGGGGCGCAATGGGTCATGTCGGCCATTGTCGGGTTTGCAGGCCTTGCGCCAACCCTGGCAGCTGCTCGGTCGGGGGCCATTATTGCCCTGGCGAACAAGGAAAGCCTGGTCTGTGCCGGGCCCAGGCTCATGCGGATCGCACGACAGGCTGGCGGTATGTTGATCCCTGTTGATTCAGAGCATTCCGCAATTTTTCAGGTTCTGGAGTCGGCCAATATTGCCCAGGTTGCCCGTCTGATCCTCACGGCATCGGGTGGCCCTTTCCGGAAATGGACTTTGGCCGACATGGCCCGGGCCACGCCTCAGGAGGCGATCGCACACCCGAACTGGAGCATGGGCAAGAAGATCTCTGTGGACTCCGCCACCATGATGAACAAAGGGCTCGAAATGATCGAGGCCGCTTACCTCTTCGGGATGAAAGAGGAAAAAGTAGATGTAATTGTTCACCCCCAATCCGTTATCCACAGCCTCGTGGAATACGCAGATGGATCAACACTGGCTCAACTTGGCGTGCCTGACATGCGCACACCTATTGCATGCGCACTGGCCTGGCCTGATCGGATGAACTGGCCGGCTCCCCGGCTTGACCTTACCCGGACAGGAGATCTTACCTTCGAAGCGCCAGATCTGCAGAGATTTCCGGCACTTGGTCTGGCTAGGTCAGCCCTTGCCGCGGGGGGGCATGCTCCTGCAGTCCTGAATGCTGCCAATGAAGTGGCTGTTGCGGCTTTCCTTGACCACCGGGTGGGCTTTCTCGATATTGCCGCAATCGTGGGCGATACCTTGAATCAGGTCAGTGCCGGGGGATTCGCTGAGGATGACACGAGCGATGCTCTGGACGATGTGCGGGAAGTTGAAGCCATGTCGCGTCGTGTGGCCGGAGACGTCCTCGGGTCGTTTCTGGCCAGCCGGAGCTAGGAGGCTGCGCCGATGATCCATTTTTTCCAGGAAGCCATCATCTACAGCCTGCCCTGGCTCGTCATCCTGACCTTGATCATAACGGTTCACGAGCTTGGGCATTTTCTTGCAGCCAAGGCCTGTGATGTCGCCATTGAGTGTTTTTCCATCGGGTTCGGAAGGGCCCTGTTTTCCTGGCGTGACAGGTCTGGTGTCGAGTGGCGGATCAGCTGGATACCTCTCGGCGGCTATGTGAGGTTCGCCGGGGATGAGAATGCCGCAAGCGTGCCGGACCAGCAGCATCTTGATGAACTTCGCCATGAGATCATCAGAACCGAAGGGACGGCAGCTTTGGGCCGGTACTTCCACTTCAAGCCACTTTGGCAGCGTGCCGTGATCACTGTGGCAGGCCCGCTTGCCAACTTCCTGCTGAGCATTGTCATATTCGCTTCGATCCTGATGATCTTCGGCGCTCAAATGCTGCCGGCCAGGGTTGCGCAGGTTATGCCCGGCAGCGCAGCTGAAGCGGCAGGATTCAGGACCGGGGATCTGATTATTGCGGCTGATGGTCACCGCGTGCGCGCCTTTGATGACCTCCAGCAGGTCGTGCAGATACGGGGTGGATTGCCGACAGTTTTCAGGGTTGAGCGGGCCGGGCAAAACTTAATCCTCACCGCAACTCCGCGCTGGGAGATGATCTCCGACAAGGTCGCCGGGGATCAGAAGATCGGCAGGCTGGGACTGGTTCCGGTCCAGAGTCCGAGAGACTATGTTTCAGTGCGATATAACCCGGCTTCGGCCCTCGTCGCGGGCACTCAGGAGACCTGGAAGACCCTGCGGATGAGTGTTTTCGGCCTTGGTCGGATTCTCACGGGCCAGATTTCTGCAAGCCAATTGCACGGACCCCTGGGGATCGCCCATATGACGGGCAATCTTGCCAAGGCCAGTGCGCTCGGGGCACCGAACGTCAAATCCCTGGTTTTATTCACGGGTGCCAACCTGATGAAGTTCGCCGCCATAATCTCGGTCGGAATTGGCTTTATGAACCTTCTGCCCGTTCCTGTTCTCGATGGTGGTCACTTGATGTTTTATGCGTTTGAAGCCGCAGCCAGACGTCCCGTCTCCGCTCACATTCAGGCTGCAGGTTTTCGTGTGGGCCTTGCGCTGGTGCTCGGTTTGATGTTGTTCGCGACATGGAACGATCTGCAGCAATTGCAAGTGTTCAAATTCATTGGCGGTCTATTCCTCTGACCCGCTTCCTATCCCCGTTGACGGCTGAAACGATGCATAGAACCCGCGCTTCGAGCGCCGCGCTCGCCTCCGGCCTGACCCTTTTGCTGGGGTCGACCGCCTTAATGAGTCCGACCTGCGCGGTTGCGCAGGTGGCGGCGCAGGATGGTGTGGTCCAGCGTGTGCTCATTACCGGAAATGAGCGGATTGAGCAGTCGACCGTTCTGTCCTATCTGCCGATTCAGACCGGGGATGCCGCCAACGCGGCCAAGATCGACCTCGCCCTGAAGGCTCTGTTCCGGACAGATCTGTTTTCCGATGTGAAGGTGTCTTTTGCCAACGGCGACCTGATCATCACGGTTGTCGAAAACCCGATCATCAACAAGGTTGTTTTCGAGGGCAATAACGGCCTGAAGGAAGATAAATTGCGCGACGAGGTCACTGTGCGACCCCGCGGCATCTTTACCAAAGCCAAGGTCCAATCCGACATCCAGCGGATTATCGAACTCTACCGCCGGTCAGGTCGTATTTCAGCGACCGTGACGCCCAAGATCGTGGAATTGCCCCAGAAGCGCGTCGATCTGATCTTCGAAATCAGTGAGGGTCCGAAGAGCGGGGTGCTCCGGGTCAATTTTCTGGGCAACAAGGAATTCTCGGACAACGACCTTCGCGATGTGGTCGTGACCGAGCAGACCCATTGGTACAAATTCTTCTCCACCAATGCCAACTATGACCCGGACCGTCTGGAGTATGACAAGGAGCAATTGCGCAAGCACTATCGCAATCGTGGCTTTTATGATTTCCGGATCGTCTCGGCTGTTGCTGAACTTGCCCCGGACAAGAACGGCTTTGCA
>CAIYSH010000064.1 GCA_903928755.1 uncultured Alphaproteobacteria bacterium
ATCCAGCAGACCCTTCGCAAGGTCCGGACCGGACGCACAACCCTGGTCATCGCCCACCGCCTGTCGACCATTGTCGACGCCGACCAGATCCTCGTCCTGCGCCGGGGCAAGGTGGTCGAACGCGGAACCCACGACGACCTCCTGGCCAGGGGCGGAGAGTACGCCGCCCTCTGGCGTCGTCAGACCCGGACGGGTTAGGGGCGGCTATTCGGCAGGCGATGGCCTTCGGACAGTTCCCTCCCCCTGATTGACTGGACGTCCGGCAGCCATGCCCATGGTCGTCAGCAGCCATCGGAAGCGTCGTCCCATGACCTTCGGCGCCGCCAGCAGAACCGGGGTCAGCACCAGGGTCAGCAGGGTGGCGAAGGTCAGGCCCCAGACCACTGCGGCTGACAGCTGAACCCACCACTCTGAGCCTGGCGCGGCATATTCCATGATGCCGCGGCCGAAGTCCGGGTGGATCTGGAACATCAGGGGCAGCAGACCGACCACAGTCACCAGTGTGGTCAGCATGACCGGCCGGAAACGCTGGGCAGCGGCGCGGACAGCGGCTTCGTCGGCTTCATAGCCCTGAAGTCTCAACTGATAAAAGGTGTCCACCAGGACGATATTGTGCCCTACCACCACCCCGGCCAGGGCAACGACTCCGGTGCCCAGCATGATGACCGATATGTAGTCGAAGGTGTGGAACAGGTTGACCTGCACCCCGAGCAGAACACCGACCGTCGACAGGATGACCGCTGAGAGGGTGACCACTACCCCGTAGAAGCTGTTGAACTGCCACAGCAGGATGATCATCATCATGAACAGCGAAGCGGCGATGGCGGTCATGAAGAAGACCACGGCCTTCTGTCCTTCCTCGTCCGCACCGGTGAATTTCCAGCGCACGGAACTGTCCAGGCCAGCCTTTTCAAGCCAGGGCTTGAGCTCGGCGATCTTCTGGTTGGCGGCCACGCCGGGCAGGGTATTGGCCTGGACCAGGACTAGCCGCTGGCTGTCCCGCCGCTGGATGCTGGTCACCTGCTGGGCAGGCACGCTCCTGACGAAATAGCTGAGGGGGACAGGGCCCTGGGGCGTTGAAATCTTCAGGGTCTGGAAGGCTGCGGCATTACGGCCTTCCGGTGTGAAGCGCACGCGGATGTCCAGCTCGTCCTCGGCATCGTCCGGGCGGAACCGGCCGACCAGCACGCCGCCCGTCAGATACTGTATGGCCTGGCCGACGGATACGATGTCGACGCCATAGCGGCCGGCTGCTTCCCGGTCGACGGCGAGGGACCATTCGATGCCCGGGGCCGTGCGGTTGTCTTCCAGCTCGATGAGTTGGGGGTCTGCCTTGAAGCGCGCCTCGATCAGGTCGGCAGCCCTGTTCAGGGCGGCGGGATTGGCACCCTGCAACTGCACCTGAATGGCCTTGCCCGTCGGAGGTCCGCCCTCGGGTTCCCGTACCTCGACCTGCAGACCCGAAAGGTCGGCGACCCGGCGACGTATTTCCGTGGCGATGTCCTTGCCCCGCAGGCCCAGGGCCTTCCGGTCCTCGTATTTCAGGAATTCGACCTGGATCCGGCCGATGGTGTCATTGGGTGTCTGGTTTCGGCCACCGCCAGAGCTGGCAGAACCGCTGCGGACATACAGGGATTCAACGCCCTTGATCCCGCGCAGACGGGTCTCGACCTCCCGGACCAGGGTATCCTGGCTGGGGGCCGACATGTTCCCGCGCCCCTTCACATAGACCGTGACGAATTCCGGATCCTGGTCGAGGAAGAATTCTGTGCGGTGTTTGGTGTGTCCGAACCAGAAAAAGACCGCAAAAATCACCACCAGTGTGCCGGCAATGACCCGCAGGGGATGGCCGCCAAGATAGCTGATCATACGGGCATACCAGCCCATGAAGCCGCTCATCTGGCGTGGATCACCACGTTCCGACTTTTCGATTTCAGCCAGATGCTCTTCGTCGACGGCCGCTTCGCGGGCAAAGATCGAGCCGAGGGCAGGGGTGAAGATCAGGGCGACGAAGATCGATGCCCCCAGCACGAAGAACAGGGTCAGCGGCAGGAAGCTCATGAACTTCCCGGCAATCGAGTTCCAGAACATGAAGGGCAGGAAGGCACACAGGGTGGTCAGGGTGCCATTCAGCACGGGCCAGAACATCCGCTTTCCGGCCGCCGCGAAGGCCGCCTGCTTGTCCAGGCCCTCGGCCATCTTCCGGTCGGCGTATTCCACCACCACAATGCCGCCATCCACCAGGATACCGACCGCAAGCACCAGGCCAAACATCACCATCTGGTTCAGGGTGACGTGGATGGCATTCAGCATCAGGAAGGCCAGGGTAAAACAGGCCGGAATGGCCAGGCCCACCATCAGGCCCTGCCTGATGCCAAGGCTGGCGACGATGATGATCATCACCAGAATGGCGGCTGAAATCAGCCCCCCTTCCAGCACCAGGAGGGTGCGGCCGATGAAGTCGCTCTCATCGAAGGTATAGGCGGCATGCACGGTCGGCGGCCACCGCTTTTCCTCGGCCTGCACCGCCTCACGGACGCGCTTGACCGTATCAAGGATGTTGGCCCCGGACCGCTTTGATACTTCCAGGGAATAGGCCGGCTGGCCGTTGAAGCGGGCAATGAAGCTGGCATCCTTGAAGGTGCGTCGCACCTGACCGATGTCGCCGACGGTGATCAGCCGGTCACCATTGCGCTTGATCGGAAGGGCGAGGATGTCTTCCGGCTTCTCGACGACCCCCGGGATCTTGACGGCAAACTTGCCGCCCCCCGACAGCATGTCGCCCGCCGGAATGAGCTGGTTGTTGCGGGCAATGGTCTGGGAAATCTCCCCGGGCGTGACGTTGTAGGACTCCATCCTCAGGGGATCGACCGTCACCTCGAGGAACTCCTCACGGCCGCCTGATGGCTCTGCCGCGAGAACGCCCGGAACGGCTTCAAGCCGTTGCTTGAGGTCGCGGCTCACCCGCATGAGTTCACGTTCCGGGGCCTGGCCGGACAGGACAATGCCGATGACCGGGTCTCCGGAGAAGTTGGCCTCCTGGATGATCGGTTCTTCGGCGTCGGGCGGGAAACGGCCCCTGGCCAGATCCACCTTGGCGCGGACATCGCCCAGAACCTTGTCCTGGTCGAAGTCGGCTTCGAATTCCAGGGCGATCACCGCCATGCCCTGGCGGGCCACGGCATTCATCTCCTTCAGGCCCTCAATGCTCTGAAGATTGGTCTCCAGAGGTTTGACCAGCAGGCGCTC
>CAIYSH010000065.1 GCA_903928755.1 uncultured Alphaproteobacteria bacterium
CGGATCCGCAAGCGCGCCCCGAAAATTCCCCTCATCAAGTATGTCGCCCCACAGGTCTGGGCCTGGCGTCGGGGGCGCGCCAGGACCCTGGCGCAATCCGTCGATCACCTGCTGTCGATCCACACCTTTGATGCGCCCTATTTCGAGGCGGAAGGCCTGGCGACCACCTTCGTCGGCAATGCCGCCCTCGGCATTGATTTCAGGGACGCCGACCCAGGGCGTATCCGGAACGAACTGGCCATTGCCGACCAGGCAGAAGTCCTGCTTGTCCTTCCAGGCTCCCGTCCCAGCGAGATCCGGCGGGTGCTGCCGCCCTTTGCAGAGGCCGTCGCCAGGCTGCAGGCAGAACGGCCTGATCTGCAGGTGATCATTCCCGCAGCGCCGACCGTTGCCGAGGCCGTTCGCAGTGCCGTGGCGACCTGGCCTGTCAGGCCACACCTGGTGGAAGGTGACCGGTCCAAGTATGACGCCATGAAGGCTGCCACGGTGGCACTTGCCTGTTCTGGTACTGTGACCATCGAACTGGCCCTGGCCGGTTGCCCCATGGTGGTGGCCTACAGGATCGACGCCCTGACCTATGCCCTCGTCAACTGGCTGGTGCGTCGCCCGATCACCCTGTTCAATATTGCCGCCAAGTCCATGGTCGCCCCGGAATTCATCCAGGAAGACTGCACCGGTATCAGGCTTGCGACGGCGATCACGGAGCGGCTGGATGATCCTGCTCTGAGGGCAAGCCAGGTGGCCAGCCAATTCGCCGCGCTGGATGTCATGGGGCGCGGTGGGCCAGATCCGTCCTCAGCCGCAGCAGATGCGGTCATCAGGATTGTCGGCACGCCCCGTAAATAAAGAAAAGGCCCCGAACCGATGAGGTTCAGGGCCAATGTCTCCAGCGCTGGATTCTTCCCCTGAGACGTCTCCGCCTCAAGGGTAAAGTCTCTAGGCGCGCTTGTTGATGTCCACATAGTCCCGGTGTGGGGCACCGGTATAGATCTGGCGCGGGCGTCCGATCTTCTGCAACGGATCTTCGATCATTTCGCGCCACTGGGAAATCCATCCGACCGTGCGGGCCAGGGCGAAGAGCACAGTGAACATTTCCGGCGGGAAGCCGAGGGCGCGCAGGGTAATGCCCGAATAGAAATCCACGTTCGGGTAAAGCTTGCGCTCGATGAAGTAGGGATCGCTCAGGGCGACCTTTTCCAGTTCCATCGCCACCTTCAGCAGGGGGTCATCCTGCAGGCCGACTTCCGCCAGAACTTCATGGCAGGTCTTCTGCATGACCGTCGCACGCGGGTCATAGTTCTTGTAGACCCGGTGGCCAAAGCCCATCAGGCGATACCGGCGGTCCTTCACGCCCTGGACATATTCCGGGATGCGCTCAACCGTCCCGATTTCCTTGAGCATGTTGAGGGCTTCTTCATTGGCACCCCCATGGCTCGGGCCCCACAGGCAGGCAATGCCCGCGGCAATGCAGGCAAAGGGGTTGGCCCCTGAGGAGCCAGCCAGACGCACGGTGGACGTCGAGGCGTTCTGCTCGTGATCTGCATGCAGGATGAAGATACGGTCCATGGCCCGCGTCAGGACCGGATTTGGCTTCCAGTCTTCTGCCGGCACGGAGAAGCACATACGCAGGAAGTTTTCGGCATAGGACAGATCGTTGCGCGGATGCACGAAGGGCTGGCCACGGAAATACTTGAAGGCCCGAGCCGCAATGGTCGGCATCTTGGCGATCAGACGATGTGAAGAGATCATCCGCTGTTGGGGATCCTCCACATTGGTGCTGTCATGATAGAAGGCTGACAGGGCACCGACGGCGCCGACCATGATGGCCATGGGGTGGGCGTCCCGACGGAAACCCATGAAGAACCGGTCAAACTGCTCATGCAGCATGGTGTGGTAGGTAATGGTGTGCTCGAACTCTTCGAACGCCTTGGCGCTCGGCAGTTCGCCGTGAAGCAGGAGGTAGCAGACTTCCAGGAAGCTGGATTTCTCCGCCAGCTGGTCAATCGGATAGCCGCGATGCAGCAGAATGCCCTTGTCGCCGTCGATGAAGGTGATCTTGCTTTCGCACGATGCCGTCGAGGTGAAGCCAGGGTCATATGTAAAGACGTCAGCTTCCGCATATAATTTGCGGATATCAACGACCGCGGGGCCGTCAGTGCCCTTCAGAATGGGCATTTCGACGGTCGTGCCGCCGACTGTGATCCTGGCCGTATCGCCCATGATATCCCCTCGAATACGGATTTTGAAACCGGTGTTGTCTCTGCCTTATACCGCCTTATGCCGACGGCGAAAGAGCATCCTCAATACGACCTAAACTTTCAAATTTCCCTAAGCTGATCAGGGTTCCTGCAAGATCCGGTGCCGGAGCGCCACCCGACAGGACGCCGCGCAGGGGCGGGCCGATCTTCCCCAGGCCCACGCCTTCGGAGTCAGCAAACGTGCGCAGGCATGCCTCGATCGCAGGCCTATCCCAGTCCTGCAGGTCCTGAAGCACGGTTCCCAGTCGTCCCAGCCGGCTGCGGGTTTCGTCGGAGAGGAGTCCCAGAACCTTTTCGTTGAGCTCTAGGGGGCGAACCTTGAGGGCGAAAACGACGGCGTCGGCCAGTTCCAGAAGGGTCTTGGCGCCATCGCGGACGAGCGGAATGGTGCGCTGCAGGATTTCCGTGTCCTCATCCTTTGAGGTCTGTCCCCGTCCGGAAAGGATTTGCGCAACTTCACGGGTCAGACGGGGGATATCCGCCTGGCGTATGTAATGATTGTTGATGTGATTCAGCTTGGCCCAGTCCAGTCTGGCCGGTGCGCTGACAACGTCCTTGACGTCGAACCATGCTGCCGCATTGGCATCGGAGAAGATCTCGTCATCCCCATGGCCCCAGCCGAGGCGGGCGAGGTAGTTGCGCATGGCTTCGGGCAGATAGCCGAGGTCCGCGAATTCGCCCACCGCCTGGGCCCCGTGTCGCTTGGAGAGCTTGGCACCGTCCGGGCCGTGTATCAGGGGCAGGTGGGCCCATACCGGCACCTCCCATCCCAACCCCTTATAGATCAGGGTCTGGCGGGCTGCGTTATTGAGATGATCATCGCCACGAATCACATGGGTCACCCCCATGTCATGGTCATCGACCACGACAGCCAGGTTGTAAGTCGGGGTTCCGTCCGTCCGCAGGAGTATGAGGTCGTCGAGATCCTTGTTCTGGAAGCTGACCGGGCCCTTGACCTGATCCTCTACAATGGTCTCGCCCTCCTGCGGGCTGCGAAGCCGAACAACAAAAGGTTGAGATTCGTCGTAATTCCCCACATGGTCGCGCCAGACGGAGTGGACGACCCGCCCCTCGGCCCGTGCAAGCTCTCGTTCCCGGGCGAGGTCTTCCTGGGTCGTGAAGTCACGGTAAGCCATACCCCGTGCCAGCAGTTCGTCCACGGCGGCGCGGTGCAGGTCGGCACGGGCGGCCTGAAACACCGGCGTGGCATCAGGCGTCAGCCCCAGCCAGGCCAGGCCGTCAAAAATCACCTGAACGGCGGCCTCTGTTGAGCGCTCCCGGTCAGTATCCTCAACGCGGAGCAGGAAGGTTCCGCCGGTATGTTTGGCGTAGAGCCAATTGAACAGCGCGGTCCGTGCCGTGCCGATGTGCATGGAGCCTGTGGGTGAGGGGGCGATACGCGTGACGACGGGTCGTTCGGACATGGACGCTTTGACATTGCTGGATGATGCCGCAGCTGGTGCCGAGGCTCGGGAAGCGGGTCATATCATGCGTTTTCTCCGGCCTCCTAGTCCAACGGTTGTCTGGGCGCACTTCAGGGCCGAAGCGGAAGCCCAGATCGACCATTGGCCGTTATGGCTGCCCGTGGTTTTCGGGTGTGGTTCAGCTGTCTATTTCGCCCTGCCACGGGAGCCTGTGACCTGGCTTTCCTGGGGTCTGCTTGGTGTCGCCGCAGCCTTGCTGGTGTTCCGTCAGAGGCTGCTGGGTCGAAGATGGCAATTGGCCCTTGTGATTTTGGGTGCTTTTTTCCTGGTCGGCTTTTCGGCCGCCAAGTTGAGGACGGAGCGGGTTCGGGCACCCGTGGCCCCGGCGGGACTGGGTGTCGTCACGATCAAGGCCTTTGTTGTCGATATTCCAAGTCCTGGCCAGGGCGGGCAAAGATTGCTGCTGGCTCCGATCACCATCAGCGGGATGACTCCCGAGACGACGCCCATCCGGGTTCGGATAACGCTGCGGCCCATGGCGCAGCTACCGGCTCCGGGACAGGCAATACGGATCAAGGCCATGATCAATCCGCCACCACCCCCCGCCAGCCCGGGGGCATATGACTTTGCCCGGGATGCGTTCTTTGACAGCGTAGGAGGTGTGGGTTTTGCCCTGGGTTTGCCTGAACCACTGATGCCGAGCCAATTACCGCCTCTGGGCATGCGGTTGCAGATGCAGCTCAACGCCCTGCGCTGGGACCTTACCCTGCGAATTGTCGAGGTGCTGGGGCCTGCAGAAGGTGGCCTGGCGGCTGCCATGGTCACCGGGCATGAAGCCTTCATTCCCAGGTCAGAGGTCGACAATCTCAGGGCCGCGGGTCTGGCGCATATCATCTCGATCTCAGGTCTTCACATGGCGATCGTCGGTGGTTTTACCTATGCCTGCATCCGGATGCTGGTCGCGGCCTGGCCCTGGCTGGTCCTGCGAATTCCAGGCAAGAAGGTGGCGGCGCTCAGTGGATTTGCCATGGTCGTGGCCTATCTATGCCTGTCAGGAGCCCCCAATCCGGCCATTCGCGCTGCCATTACAGCTTCATGTGCCTTCTGGGCCATGGTTTTCGATCGACGGGCATTGAGCCTCCATACACTGGCGGTATCTGCCCTGATCATTCTTGTCTTTCAGCCCGAAGCCGTCACGGAGCCCGGGTTCCAGATGTCCTTTGCCGCGACTTCTGCCCTGGTCGCATTGGCCGAAACCTGGCCGCGCCCCGTGCGCGAAATCCAGACCCCATTGGTGATCCGCCTCGTCCAGGGTGCGGGGACGGCAGGGCTGGCAAGCCTCGTTGCCAGCCTGGTGGCAGGTCTGGCAACCGGGCCTTTCGCCCTGCAGCACTTCAACCGGATTTCGACCTATGGTCTGGTCACCAACCTGCTGGTGGAACCTGTTTCGTCTTTTGTCATGCTTCCGGCCCTGGCGATCGGTGCCTTGTTCAGCCAGACCTGGTTGGGAACAGGCGCTCTGAATATCGCTGGAGCGGCGATCGGGATCATGAACTGGATTGCAGAGATTGCCGCCAAGGCACCCTTTTCGCAGATCGTTGTGGCCAGCGCACCGTCCTGGACCCTGGTCGCCGCCTTTCTCGGACTTCTGCATGTCTGCCTTTGGAAGGGGCACTGGCGTTGGCTGGGACTTCCATTGGCGCTGGCTGTCAATATGGCTCCACGCCCGCCACAGCCGGACGCCTGGGTGTCTTCAGACGCGTCTGCCTTTGCCATCAGAAGTGCCGGGCAGGCCGTGTTCTTCCGGCCGGATGTGAAACTGTTCGCGGCCCAGGTCTGGGCCCGGCGTCGGGGGCTTGTCGAACCGGCAAACCCGTCAGCGGCCCGGGATGGACTGTATCGGTGTGACAGATGGTCCTGTGTGCCTGGCAGTGGAGCGCCCCCTCAAATCGCCGCTGTGTGGACACGCAGATCGGCAATGGCCGAAGGGCAGGCGGAACGCTTGTGTCAGGCCGATATCCTCATTCTCAGGGGCGAGATTGAGAAAAGTCCCTGTCGGACTGCCAGGGTATTGACGGCAGACGACTTCAGGATCGGGGGATCGGCGGAATTCTATCGTCGGCCGCAAGGCGGTTGGCGCATTGTCTGGGCCCAGCCCCTCCGTGGAGATCGACCCTGGACCCACGGCGCAACAGCCATGGAGCCGTAGCTTCAGTGATAGCGACGTATCAGCCCCACGAGGCGCCCCTGGACCTGCACCTGGTCTGGCCCGAAAATACGGGTTTCATAGGCCGGGTTTGCGGCCTCCAGCGCGATGGAGGCCCCCTTCTTCCGAAGGCGCTTGAGGGTAGCTTCCTGACCCATGACCAGTGCGACCACAATATCGCCAGAGGTGGCAGAATCGGTCTTGCGGATCACCACATAGTCGCCGTCCAGAATTCCGGCGTTCAGCATGGAGTCTCCCTGGACTTCCAGAACGAAATGCTCCCCGGCACCCAGCATGTTTTCCGGGACCATCAGTCGGTCGCGTTCCTGCTGGATGGCTTCAATCGGCGTCCCGGCAGCGATTTTCCCCAGAATTGACAGCTCCCGCACATCATTGGCAGCAAAGGCGGCAGGCGCGCCTTCACCGGGCTGAACGAGTTGGGGTCTGAAGGCTCCACGTCCTTTGGGCGGGGCCGATGCCGTGGCCTGCTCAGGAAGCTTCACGACTTCCAGAGCTCGCGCCCTGTGCGCCAGCCGACGAAGGAAGCCGCGTTCTTCCAGGGCTGTGATCAGACGGTGGATCCCTGACTTCGAGGCGAGGTCGAGGGCATCCTTCATTTCATCAAATGAAGGGGAAACGCCGGTCTCCTTGATCCGCTCATGGATGAACATGAGCAGTTCGTGCTGTTTGCGGGTGAGCATGGCGGCGGCTCCAAAGAACAAAGCGAAAACGTTCGCCGGTGTTCTCTAAGCGTTCTTCGTTAATGTCAAGTTGAGGGCGCGTGCTCCTGTTTTGACAGGAGCGCACGGGTTGCCGCAGCAATATCAGCCTGCCGCATCAGGCTCTCACCGACCAGCATGGCGCGGGCTCCGACCTGCTCCAGACGGGCAACGTCCTGCGCGGTGAAGATCCCGCTCTCAGTCACCAGAAGCGCCTGTTTCGGGGCCTTTCTGGCGAGTCCCTCAGTGGTCGCAAGGTCGATTTCGAAGGTTCGGAGATTGCGGTTATTGACCCCGATCAGATTGGCGCCGAGGGCTTCAGCCCGCCCCATTTCCTCTTGGTCATGAACTTCGACCAGGGCGTCCATGCCGAATCTTGCGGCTTCGGACATCAGGTCGGCGGCCAGGGAATCATCGACCATGGCCAGAATCACCAGGATGGCGTCGGCGCCCAGGGACCTTGATTCGGCAACCTGCCAGGGATCGACCAGAAACTCCTTGCGGATCACAGGCAGGGTGGAGACTGACCGGGCCATGGCGACATAACGGTCGTCGCCCTGGAAACTTGGAGCATCTGTCAGGACCGAAAGGCATGTCGCACCACCGGCTTCATAGGCGGTGGCAATGGCTGGTGGATCAAAGTCGGCGCGGATCAGGCCCTTTGAGGGGGAAGCCTTCTTGATTTCAGCGATCAGGGCCAGCTTTCCCGGGGCATGGGCCAGTTCGAGCTGGCGCCGAAAACCCCGGGGGTTGGACACGGTGCCTGCTGCCGTTTCGAGATCCGAGAGGGTCTTCGCCTGTTTGCGGGTGGCGACCTCGGTGCGCTTGTAGGTCGCGATCTTTTCGAGAATGTCGGTCATGGGCGCGGTGCAATGTCGATCAGCTGCTGCAGGACCGACGCGGCGGCTCCGGAGTCGAGGATTTCGGATGCCAGGGCGACCCCTTCGGGAAGGGATTCGACTTTTTCCCCGACAAGGAAGGCTGCCGCAGCATTCAGGGCCACGATATCGCGATAGGCACCTGTCTCGCCCGCCAGCAGCCGCCTGAGGGCATTGGCATTGTGGTCAGGGTCTCCGCCCACCAGGTCTGACAAACTGGCCCGTTTCAGACCTGCGGCTTCCGGCGTGACCGTGAACTGACTGACCTGGCCATCCTTCCATTCGGCAACCGAGGTTTCGCCCGTGGTGGTCATTTCGTCCATACCGTCGCCATGAACCACCCAGGCCCGCTCGGAACCCAGCGCGCCGAGAACCCGCGCCAGGGGTTCGACCCACCGCTCCGAGAAAACCCCCAGAACCTGGCGCCTTGCCCCGGCGGGATTGGTCAGCGGACCCAGAAGGTTGAAAATGGTCCGGAATCCCAATTCCGCCCGGATGGGCGAAACGTGCCGCATGGCACCATGATGGACCTGGGCGAACATGAAGCAGAGGCCGGTTTCGTCCAGGGCGCGTCGCTGGACTTCCGGAGGGGCCGAAATGTTCACGCCCAGGGCCGTCAGGACGTCAGCCGTGCCGGACCTGGATGACATGGCCCGATTGCCGTGTTTGGCGACCTTCAGGCCTCCGGCCGCAGCGACGAAGGCCACGGCCGTCGAGATGTTCAGGGTGTGAAGACCGTCCCCGCCGGTACCACAGACATCAAAGGTCGGATAAGGCACCGAAAGGGGCAGGGCCGCGCGGCGCATGGCTTGTGCGGATGCCGTGATTTCGCCGACCGTTTCGCCGCGCAGCCGCATGGCCGTCAGGGCGGCGGCCACCTGGGCTGGCGTGGGTTCCCCCCTCAGGCAGGCTTCAAAAAAATCGCCGGCCTCTGCCTCGCTCATCGTGCCACCGTCCGCCAGGCGCGCCAGCAGGGGTTTGAATGCGTCGGACATGTCTAGAGGATCACCTCGGGCGTGATGCCTGTCAGGCGCAGGAAGTTGGCCAGCAGGTGGTGCCCGCGCTCGGTCGCAATGGATTCAGGGTGGAACTGGACCCCGTGAACCGGCCGGGAGGTATGCTGGAATCCCATGATTTCGCCATCTTCCGTCCAGGCCGTGACGGAGAGGACCTCCGGAAGGGTCTCTTTCGCGACGGACAGGCTGTGATAGCGGGTCGCCGTGAAGGGCTGGGGCATGCCTTCAAAAACCCCGGTGTCGGTGTGATGGATGGCGCTGGTCTTTCCGTGCATCAGCGCCTTTGCCCGAATGACGTCACCGCCAAAGGCCTGGCCGATGGACTGGTGACCCAGGCACACGCCCAGTATCGGCAGGTCGGCAGGGGCGTCGGCAATCAGGCCCAGGCAGATGCCGGCTTCATTGGGCGTGCAGGGACCCGGTGACAGGAGCACGCCCTGCGGCCGCAGACCCAGGGCCGCCTGCACGGACAGGGCATCATTACGGTAGACCAGCGTTTCGGCCCCCAGCTCGTTCAGATAGTGGACGAGGTTGTAGGTAAAGCTGTCATAGTTATCGATAACCAGGATCATGGGTTTCGTCTCTAGATCACCCTCGCCGGTGTGGGAACCCGAAGTTGGCCTTCCGGCGGCGGATTGGCACCGATTGCCATACATTCTGCATGAGCCGATGCTGGGGGCATGTCGAACATCGATTCTTCCCTCGACCTCGAACAGGTTTCCCTGGCCAAGGTGCTGCTTCAGCTGCCGCCACAGCCACCACAGACATGGGGACCCCTGTCAGCTGCGGCCTTTGCGGCTGTCGCGGCCCTCGCCCTTGCCACGGCAAGCCTGCTGGTCCCGGTTGCCGAAGGCCGTCATGTGGTTCAGTCCAGCCGTTAGATCGGGGATCTTTAACCACCCTGGCTGTCGGTCTGGCGGCTAGATGAACCGCCAGCTTTCCTCGGCCGCCCGTCTGAGGGCGCGGGCCTTGTGCAAGGTCTCGTCGTATTCGGCATCTGCATCGCTGTCAGCGACCACACCGCCCCCGGCCTGCACATACATGACGCCATCCTTGAAGCAGGCTGTGCGCAGCACAATACAGGTGTCTACCGACCCGTCTGCCCCGAAATAGCCGACCGCGCCAGCATAGGCGATCCCGCGCTTTTCAACTTCCAGTTCGTCGATGATCTCCATCGCCCGGACCTTCGGAGCCCCCGAGAGGGTTCCGGCCGGAAGGGCGGCCATCAATACGTCGACGGGATCCAGTCCTTCTGGTGCATCACCTTCAACATTTGAGACAAGGTGCATGACGTGGCTGTAGCGCTCCACAAAGAAGCTGGCCGTCACCCGGACATGGGCCGCTTTAGAGGGGGACGGACCCGTATTGGTGCCGGCCTTGTTGAGCATGGCGACCCGGCCCACATCATTACGTCCCAGGTCAAGCAGCATCAGATGCTCGGCCCGTTCCTTGGGATCGGCGAGAAGATCAGCCTCAAGGGCAAGGTCTTCCTCCGGTGTTGCACCACGAGGCCGGGTGCCGGCGATCGGGCGTATCGTGATCTTGCCGTCACGCAGGCGCACCAGGATTTCGGGGCTGGACCCTGCCAACTGGAAGTCCCCGAAGTTCAGGTAGAACAGGAAGGGCGACGGATTCATCCGGCGAAGGGAGCGATAGAGGGCGAAAGGATCCTTCGTGAAGGGCGCGCGGAACCTGTGACTGGGGACGACCTGGAAGATATCACCCGCCTGGATATAGCCCTTGGCCCTGTCCACTATGCGGTGATAGTCGGCCCGCGCGACGGGTGTCGTGAACTGGTCAGGCTCCGGCACACCTGCGCCCGTCAAAGGCGGGGCAGGGCGACCCAGGTCTTCGCGCACGGCATTCAGACGGGCAACAGCGTCATCATGGGCGGATCTGGCGTCCTGCTTGCCCGGGCGAACCGTCGTCACCAGGATGATCTCCTGGGCAATGGCATCAAAGATCGCGACAATGGACGGTCGGATCATCAATCCGTCAGGCAGGTTCAACGGGTCCGGATTGACATTCGGCAGCCGTTCCACCAGCCGGATCATATCGTAGCCTATGGCCCCGAAAATGCCTGCGGACATGGGGGGTAAGCCGGCGGGAAGATCCAGTCTTGAGCTGGCCACGAGGTCGCGCAGGCTGTCGAGGGCGCCACCGTGCTGCGGGACAAAGGCATTCACCTCTATCCCGGATCCTTCTGCGATTTCTGCCCGGTCGCCATGGCACCGCCAGACAAGGTCGGGCTTCATGGCGATGACGGAATAGCGACCCCGCCAGGCCCCGCCCTCGACGCTTTCGAACAGAAAGGCATAGGGTCGGCCATGGGCCAGTTTCAGATAGGCCGAGACCGGGGTCTCAAGATCATCGATCAGCCGTGTCCATACGACCTGGGAGGCACCCTTCGCATACCCGGTTTCGAAGGCCGTAAAGCCGGGCTCTACAATCACTTCGCCTTCTCCGGTGCCTTGCCCGTCTTTGCATCGAGAGGCTCAAGTCCAAGGGCGACCCTGGCGACGTTCGGATAGATTTTCGGTTTGATCGTGTTTCGCGCGGATTTGCGGGCGTCGACGCCGATTTCCCGGAACAGGGTCTGGGTAAGCTGCGGGCGGCTGGCCTCGGTCATGCGGCCAAGCGCCGTGGGCACTGGGCCGCGTAGGTTTTCCACCTTGCCGACGACGATTCCGAAGGCCCTGGCGTCTTCTCCGTTGAAAGCCTCACCGACCTTCAGGCC
>CAIYSH010000066.1 GCA_903928755.1 uncultured Alphaproteobacteria bacterium
GGGTCTTGAGGAGGTTATGACGTGACCGTGCCTGATCCTTCCGGACCCGGGCGCGGACGGGACGGGCTCCGGCCTGCACCCCTGCCGCCTCCGGACCAGACAGCCTTTCGCCAGGCCTTGCGGATCGCTGCGGCCCGACCGTGGCTGTTTGCGGTCAGCATGGCGCTGTTTGCGACCTTCTACGCCCTGCCGCTCTTGTCCGGGATCGTCCAGCGCGCGGTGTTCGACACCCTGTCGGGGCATGCCCGCGCCGGGCTGAATGTCTGGACCCTGGTGGCTCTGTGGTTTGGCGCGCAGATCCTGCCCCTGGTATTTTCCTATTTCACGCCCTGGGCCTTTGGGACCTTTACCTCTGCCTCCCGACTGATGATCCGGACCAACATGATGGGCTGGATCATGTTTGCCCGTGGTGCTCGGCCATCCCCGGGAACCCCCGGCGAGGCCCTCAGCCGGTTCCGGGATGATGTGGCGGAGGTGATCGCCTTCATCGAGGGGTGGGCGGAAACCTTTGGTCAGGCGGTCTTTGCCGTTCTGGCGCTCTGGATTATGTGGGGGATCAATTCCACGGTGACCTTTGCCGTGATTGCGCCGATGATCCTCATGGTTTTCATCACCCAGAAGATTACAGCAGGGGTCCACCGATACAGTCGGGTGGCGCGGGAAGCCGAGGCGAGGGTGACATCCTTTGTCGGTGAGACCTTTACCGCCGTGCAGGCTGTCCGGGTTGCCGGAGCCGAGACCCGGGTGCTGGACCGGCTTGCCGACCTCAATGAAACCCGCCGGCTGACCGCCGTGCGCCACCGGATCTATGTCACCCTTCTTGATACCTTCGGGGCCGGGACATCCAGCCTGGCCCTTGGCCTCGTCCTGCTGCTGGCGGCAGGTTCGATGAGGTCCGGAGACTTTTCCGTAGGGGATTTCACCCTGTTCGCCGCCTATGTCGGTGCCGCGACATCGGCCCCCCGCTGGCTCGGGCGACTGCTGGCCCGCAAGCGGACGGCCGATGTTGCCCTGATGCGGATCGAACGCCTGCTGGGCGACGCCCCTCGCGACCGCATGACCGAGGTGACACCGCAGGGACCTGAACCGACCGGACACCACTCGCCCCTTCAAACCCTCGAAGTCAGGGCCATGACCTGCAGACATGGTGGCGGGGAGGGCAGGGGGGTGGAGGATGTCAGTTTCACCTTGAGCCGGGGGACCGTGACCATTGTCACAGGGCGGGTAGGGGCCGGTAAGACGACCCTGCTCCGTGGCCTGCTGGGCCTGCTGCCCGTGCAGTCGGGAGCTGTCTTTTGGAACGGTGAGGCCGTAGCCGATCCGGCGACATTCCTGGTTCCGCCCCGCTGCGCCTATACCGGCCAGACCCCCCGCCTGTTCACCGAATCCCTGGCCGACAACATCGCCATGGGTCTGGATCTCTCGGCAGAAGACATGGATCGTGCCGTGCGCCTGGCCGTACTGGAAGACGATGTCTCGCGCCTGGCCGAAGGACTTCAGACCCGGGTTGGAACCCGGGGCGTCACCCTGTCAGGTGGGCAGGTGCAGAGATCGGCGGCAGCCCGCATGTTTGCCCGCCGGACGGACCTGCTGGTTTTTGATGACGCCTCGAGCGCCCTCGATATCCGTACCGAACACGCCTTCTGGACGCGGCTGTTTTCCCAGAAAGACGACCGCCCAACCTGTCTGGCCGTGTCCCACCGGCTTGAGGCCTATCGTCGGGCCGATCAGATACTGGTGATGGACGGCGGCCGGATCGTCGCCCGGGGCGACTTGCGCACCCTGCTGGCCGAGAGCCCCCTGTTCCACGAGATCTGGTCAGAGACTGTCCGGGCCTCCGGTCAGGGCGGCGGTGCACCTGCGGCGGTTCCCGTGCATTGACCTTCTGCCCCGGGTCGGTGAGCATGGAGCATGGCCGAAATCCCAGTCCGAGACGTCGTTCCCGCCCACCGCTTTGATGAGGCGCGCCTGGCTGCCTGGATGGCAGACCATGTGTCCGGCTTCAAGCTGCCGCTTAAGGTCCAGCAATTCCAGGGCGGGGCATCAAATCCGACCTTCCTTCTGACAGACGGCGATGGCTGGCTCTATGTCCTGCGAAAGAAGCCGCCGGGCCAGCTGCTGTCCAGCGCCCATCAGGTGGACCGGGAATACCGGGCCATGAAAGCCCTGGCCGGCCATATCCCGGTGCCGGTCATGCGAGCCCTCTGCACCGACCCGGAGGTTATCGGCACGACCTTCTATGTGATGGACTATCTGGAGGGCCGAATCTTCCGGGACGCCACCCTGCCAGGTCTGGCTCCTGCTGAGCGGTCGGCAATCTATGATGACCTGAATGCCACACTGGCAAGGCTTCATGCCGTGGATTTTGAGGCAGTCGGCCTTGGCGACTTCGGCCGTCCTGGCAATTATTTCGAGCGTCAGGTCGCCCGCTGGACCCGCCAGTATCGTGACGCAGAGTCCGAACCCATTCCGGCCATGGAGGCCCTGATCGCCGAGTTACCCGGCCGGATACCGGCCGATCAGTCGGTGACCATCGCCCATGGCGACTTCCGGCTGGAAAATGTCATGTTCCATCCCACCGAGCCGCGCCTCATCGCCGTCCTGGACTGGGAGCTCTCGACCATCGGCCACCCCCTGGCAGACATCGGCTATAACGCGTTTCTCTGGCGGTCCCATGCCGCCGGCTGGGGCAGTCTGGACGGCGTGGACTTTGCGGCCAGTGGCATTCCGACCGAAGAGGCCTATGTGGCCGCCTATTGCCGCCGCACCGGTCGTCCGGGGATCGAGGACTGGGCGTTTTACATGACCTTCGGCATCTTCCGCCTGGCCTCGATCAGTCAGGGCGTCTATCGCCGGGTGCTTGCGGGCAATGCCGCCACAGAGGGTCGTGAAGCCGTAAACGGAACACCGGCCCTGGCGGAACAGGCCCTTGCCATCCTGAGGGGATGACCCTCCCGGTCGCCGCGACCGGGTAACGGAAGGGAATATCACAGTCTTCATGGCCGTGCTGTGTCACCCACAGCAAGCCTTGCCACGACGGGTTGACATGGTCCGAAATCGAACTAAATAGTTCGAAATCGCATTAAATGGAGGCTCAAGATGGATCGTCGCAATTTCATCCGCATTGTCGGAGGCGGGCTGGTGCTGGCTGCCGCCGGGGCGGGCACTTACGGCTATGCAAACCGGGCGCAATATACCGTTCCTGGGTCCGCGACCGCCGCCTGGCGCACGGCAGGGGCCGCTGGGGACCTCAGACGCCATGTCCTTTCCTATGCGATCCTCGCGCCCAATCCACATAACCGGCAGCCTTGGATGGCTGACCTTTCGGCTCCGGGTGAAATTTCCATCAGCCTGGACACCAACCGCCTTCTGCCAGCGACCGATCCCTTCGGGCGTCAGATCCTGATGGGGCTTGGGGCCTTCCTGGAATTGTTGTCCCTTGCGGCGGCCCAGACGGCCCATCGCGCCGATATTGAAGTCTTCCCGGACGGTGAGCCCGGCAACTATCTGGACGGGCGGAGGGTTGCCAGGATCGCCCTTGTCCCGGAGCCCGCCATCGCCCCCGATCCCCTGTTCAAGCAGGTGCTGGTACGCCGGACGGACCGCCGGTCCTATGATCCCACCCGTTCTGTTTCGGAGGCGGAGATCTCAAGCCTGGCCCAGGCCACGGCCAGGTACCCGGTCAGTTTCGGGGTGGAAACCCGCTCCGACCGCCTCTCGATCATCCGGGACATCACCCGCCGCGCCTGGGTCAACGAGCTCACCACACCTGAGACCATGATGGAGTCCGTGCGCCTGCTGCGGATTGGCGGACCGGAGATTGACCGATATCGTGATGGCA
>CAIYSH010000067.1 GCA_903928755.1 uncultured Alphaproteobacteria bacterium
AGTTGTCGGTGGATCCGCTCCAGATCAGGGCACTGATCTCGTTGAGGAAGGCCAACCCCTTGCCGCGCTCGGTTGCCGCTACGCCCATGCGGGTCAGACGGTGAATGTAGGGCTGGTCCTTGGGATAGGTCCTGGTTTCCCGGTCCATATAGACTGGGTCGGGTCGGGGCCAGCGGAAGGGCAGGCCGAGGAATTCCGCCTCCCGGTGGATGTCCGTCTGGAAATAGCTGAACCACAGGGGGTCACGGGTCTCGAAGAATTCCGGCGTCCGAACAGCAAGGGGATAGACCGGCCTGACATTGCAGACCACGTCATGCTGAGCCTCCAAGGCTACCAGTCTCGGCGTGATCAGGTAGGAATAGGGCGAGCGGAAGGACCAGTAGAGGTCATAGGTGAGGGTCACGGGCGCGCTCCGGCTTGGGTTGTCCAGCAGATTGTGACATAAGGCGCGTCACAATCAATCGGGAGAGTTCGCTATGGGTCGGACAATCGTTCGCGCGCTGGTGGGTATTGCAGGTCTGCTGGGCCTACTGGTCGCGACAAGGCTTCTCTTGCAGCCGGAAGCCACAGCTCTGAAGCTGGGCCTGACGCCTGTGGGTTCCCTGGGCCTGGCGACCATTCGCGCCGACGTCGCCGGCTTCTTCGCCGTGACCGGCGGCCTGTCCCTGTTCGCGGCCTGGAAGAACGACCGCGCCCTGGTGCTCGCGCCCCTGCTGCTGATCGGCGCGGCCCTGGCAGGGCGCTGCATTACCCTGGCAGTGCAGGGTGTCAGCCCTGAACTCGTTCCCCCGATGGTAATCGAAGCCGGGCTTCTGGTCCTGCTGGCCTTCGCCCGCAGGACCCTGGGCATTAAGGCCTAGTACTGGCCGTACTTGATGTCCGTCGAACCCACTGGAAGCTCGATGGTCATGCCGTCCTTTGATAGTTTCCAGGTGTCAAAGCCGACGGCGTCCATGCCCTTGGTAAAGCCAGCTTCGGTGAAGAAGGGCAGGCCCGCCTGGGTCAGGTGATAGAGGACCAGGGCCTTCACCCCGGCAGCCTTGGCCAGCTCTGCGGCTTCGACCGGTGTCGTGTGATAGGTCAGGGTGTCGTTCATGATCGAGCTCATCCGACCCTGACCACCGCCCGCCAGGGCCCGGACCACCATCTTGGTCATGTCTGAGCTCTGGCCTTCGTGGATCAGCACGTCGGCACCCTTGGCGGCTTCGCCCAGTTGGGGCCATTTCTTGGTGTCGCCGCTGATGACGACTGACCTGCCCTTGTAATCGAACCTGTAGCCAAAGGCAGGCGAGACGGGGCTGTGCTCCACGGCGATGGCCGTGACAGTCAGACCGCCATCGGTCCAGGCGACCTTTGACCGGACTTTGCCGGACGCCTGATCGCCAGGAAGGGTGATGACCTTGGGTGTGAGCAGGCCGAGGGCCAAGGGCAGCTTGACCCCGTCATGTTCGTGGTGGGCGATGCGGAATCCGTGGTCGCGGGCATAGGCCTGGTTGATCCCGGCGGCCAGCTGGTCAACCCCGGCAGGACCGACCACAGCCAGGGAAACCGACCGTCCGGCCACCCAGCCATTGTTGTTGAATTCGCCCAGGTCGCCGATGTGATCGGAGTGCAGATGGGTGATGAAGACGGCCTTGGCGTTTGCCGCTGGCAGCTTGAAGAGCGCAATGTTTTCCGCAGACTCCGGTCCGACATCCACCAGATAGAGCGACCCGCCGGCCTCAATTGCGACGCAGGGCTTGGCCCGGTCGCGGACGGGCAGGGGACCTGAAGTGCCACAGAAGGTGACTTTCAGGCTGTCGGGCGCTGTCTGCGCGAATCCCGATGTCACAGCAGCCATGGACAGCGCGAAGGTCAGTCCGGCGGCAAGGCGGGGCAGGGTCTTCATGATCATCTCCCGGTCGGGTGGAAAAGGGGTCCCGAAATCTGAAGGACAACCTGAAGTAATGGCATGGTGTGTGCAACAATAATCTGGCCACATCCGGGACGCTGGCATCAGATCGCATGACACCTTGATCGGATTTTCTGCCCAAGACAGGACACGGTTTGGTCGGTAGAACCATGGCTGAAACGACCCTGAGCGGTCGACATGAATTCGGGAGAGACCTCATGAGCAATAATTTCGACGGCACGGGCCTGCAACTCCGGTCCCTGATCAAGGCCAGCGGCGAGCTGGAACTGTCCCTGCAGCGCGTGCCGGTCGCCGAGCCGGGCCCCGATGAAGTCGTGGTCCGCATCGAAGCCTCCCCGATCAATCCGTCTGACCTCGGCCTGCTGGTTGGCGCCGCCGACATGAGCACCGCCAAGTCGTCGGGTTCAGGCGAATCCACCGTCGTCGCCGCCACCGTTCCAGCCCCGTTCATGCGGGCCATGGCGGGCCGGGTCGATGAATCCATGCCCGTGGGCAATGAAGGCGGCGGCGTGGTCATCGCGGCCGGCAGCTCGCCCGCAGCCCAGGCCCTGATGGGCAAGACGGTCGGCGTTCTGGGCGGCGCCATGTATGCCCAGTACCGCACCCTGCGGGCCTCTGACTGCCTGGTCATGCATGAGGGCGTCACCCCGATGGAAGCCGCCTCCTGCTTCGTCAATCCGCTCACCGCCCTCGGCATGGTCGAGACCATGCGTCGCGAGAACCACAAGGCCCTGGTCCACACGGCGGCCGCCTCGAACCTCGGCCAGATGCTCAACAAGATCTGCCTCATGGATGGCGTCGATCTGGTGAACATCGTCCGCAATGACGCCCAGGCCGACATCCTGCGGAAGATCGGTGCCAGGCACATTGTCGACTCCAGCTCGGCCACCTTCATGGAAGACCTGACCAAGGCCCTGGTGGAAACCGGCGCCACCCTGGCCTTCGACGCCATTGGCGGCGGCAAGCTGGCCGGCCAGATCCTCACCTGCATGGAAGCGGCTGCCAACCAGACGGCCACCGTCTACAGCCGCTATGGCTCCAGCACCTACAAGCAGGTCTATATCTATGGCGG
>CAIYSH010000068.1 GCA_903928755.1 uncultured Alphaproteobacteria bacterium
ACCGGTTTTATGTCGCCTCCGGGACTGAGCCGCATACGCTTACACACTGTTGCGGCCTGTGGTAGCCTTGCGCAAGGCTGTGGGATGACACTGCGGCGGTCTTCAGGGGGCGAGAGATCATGAGTGCTGACAAGGCCAAACCCATCAGCATGGTTCGAATTGCTCTGACCTCACTCGCGGCGTCCAGCATCGAATGGTATGACTTCTTCATCTACGGGACGGCCGCCGCCCTGGTGTTTCCCAAGCTGTTTTTCGCGGCGGGCCTGCCGCCCGCGGTTGCCCAGCTGGCCTCTTTCTCCACATTTGCCGTGGGCTTTATCGCAAGGCCGGTGGGCGGAATCGTATTCGGGCATTTCGGCGACCGGGTCGGGCGCAAAAAGGCCCTGGTTACGGCCATGCTGCTGATGGGGCTGGCCTCTACAGCGGTCGGCCTTCTGCCGTCCTACGCGCGGATCGGTGTGGCCGCACCGGTGATCCTGATCCTCCTGCGGTTCCTGCAGGGGCTGGCCGTGGGTGGTCAGTGGGGCGGGGCCGCCTTGCTGGCCATCGAAAATGCCCCGGCCCATCGCAAGGGCTTTTTCGGCAGTTTTGCCCAGATGGGGGTCCCAGCCGGGGTCGTGCTCG
The DNA here is from genome assembly GCA_903928755.1 of uncultured Alphaproteobacteria bacterium. GTDB lineage: Bacteria > Pseudomonadota > Alphaproteobacteria > Caulobacterales > Caulobacteraceae > Phenylobacterium. The sequence continues at coordinate 625 of CAIYSH010000068.1, forward strand.
CCAATTTCGTCTTTCTGGTGATGGGGACAACGGTGTCGCCTGAGAGCTTCGCGGCCTGGGCCTGGCGGGTGCCGTTCCTGATGTCCGTCCTGCTGGTCGGTCTGGCCCTCTATGTCCAGCTGAAGCTTGAGGATACTCCCGAGTTCCAGGACCTGCAGCGGCAGGCCGCGCTGAAGGTGGGTGCCGGACGCCCTAAGGGATCACCGATCCTGCAGGTGATCGCCCGACACCCTAGGCAGATCCTGCTGGCGGCCGGGTCCTTTGTGGCGGCCAATGGCACCTTCTACATCATGATTACCTATGCTGTGGCCTATGCGACCAAGACCCTTCATGTGGAACGGCCGGTGATCCTGTCGGCGGTCATGCTAGGCGCGCTGATTACGGCCCCTTTGCTGCCGCTGACGGCGGCCCTGTCGGATCGCTTCGGCCGGCGCGGGGTGTTCATGGCCGGCGCGGCACTGGCTCTGGCCTGGTCCTGGCCCTTCTTCATGCTGCTGGATACCGGCTCCTTTCCCCTGATGGTGCTGGCCCTGATTGGCGGGCTTGGCTTCAACAACGTCATGTACGGACTGCAGGCCGCCATGATGACCGAGATGTTCTCCACCGAGTTCCGCTATTCAGGTGCCTCTCTGGGCTATCAGATCGGGGCAATTTTCGGCGGCGGGTTTGCGCCCATCATCGCGACGGCCCTTTTCGAGAGATACAATTCCTCGATGGCCATTTCATCCTATATGGCGGTGCTCTGTGCTGTGTCCCTGCTGTCCGTCTTCGTGCTGACCGAGACGCACAGACGGGAGAATCGCTCGGCACCGGCAAGCCACGACCAGGGTTGAAATCGCGCTCCCGTTCCGGGGCGCAGATCCATCTGGGCGCAGCGTCCGGGACGAAAGCGGAAAGGCCTGAATCAGTCTTTTGACCTCATGGAAATCATTGGATACCGCAGAATCGCGTGAAAAACGCCGACTGACGGTTAAGTCGCCCATTGACGGTTCTGCTTTTGGGGGAACACATTCGGACATGGCCATTCCGATCTTTTCGGAATAATACACGCCAGAGGTGCAAATGGCTGGTTACGACGATGACGATTTTGGCCCGGACGAATCTTCTGTCCGGGTGAGCGGTCGGGTTAAGTGGTTCGATGGTGGCAAGGGGTATGGGTTCATCCTTCCTGATGACCCAAGCCAGACTGGCATGAAAGATGTGCTGCTGCATGTCACATCCC
>CAIYSH010000069.1 GCA_903928755.1 uncultured Alphaproteobacteria bacterium
CCGATCCCAATCCTGGTCCTGGTCCTGGTCCTGCAGCAACGGTGGCCAGAGCGTCTTGGCCGCTTCAACCGGCGCAGTCTCCAGGCCGACGGTCTCCGAAGGCGATGAGGTCATCGCAGAAAGTATGGACGCATCATCCTGTTCGACAATCGCCTCCCGACCCTCCAGCAGGGCCTTGAGGTCCGTCGGGGGGAGCCTTGGCACCTGGCCGAGTGTATCGACATCGAGGGTCGGCCGCAGGATAGCCGAAGGCACAGGCACCCAGCCGCTATCGGGCGTCAGGAACAGGGTTTTTTCTGCGGCACGACGCCTGACAATCGCGTCAATGATCAGTGAGCTTCCCTGAAACTCGGCCCGACGCCAGAGCTCCATGGCACATGCCGCCTGCAGCAGCCTGCCCTCATTGATGTTTTTCAGGACATCTGACCCCTGGAAGGCGTCGACCCCGATATTATAGACAAAAGCGCAGAGCCCATCGAACTGGTTCTGGGACAGGGGTGAAAAGGTCAGGGTGTTCACGCTGGCGGCAATGGCCATCAGATCATAGATCAGCAGGGCCTCGGCATCTTCCCTGGAGACTTCAGTGCCCTCCCGCGCACTCAGCGTGTGGCCATAGCCAATCGTCCAGCGGCCATCTGCCAGCCTGGCGGCCGTCTTCCGGAACCCTTCAAAGCTCTTGATGAGCTCGATGGCGGCTTTCGAGACCTGATAACGCGGCTTCATTGCCAGTTGACCCAATTTGACACAGACGCGCTGGCGCCTGGGGGATTGAAGCAAGAACAGGGCCTGACTGCAGCCGTATCCGATCGTTGGCCAGAGGCTACCGGATCGTGCACTGCGCTTTTGAACGCGGGCCCCTTCAATCCTCTGACCCGTCCCTGGCTCACGGGAAATGGCTTCAGTGATAGATAAGCCGGGCAATTCCCAGAAGGGCCAGGAAGCCCATGAAGTCGGTGGCGAACGTCACCACCACAGAGGATGAAACGGCCGGATCACGTCCAAGCCGCTCCAGAACGATGGGGGCCAGTATGCCGGCAAGGGCCGCGACGAAGAGATTGGCGATGATCGCCAGGGACATGGTCAGGGCGAGTTGCTGATCATGATAGAAGCCGAAGACCGCGCTGCCCATCACAGTGGCCAGGGCCAGGCCGTTGAGCAGACCGACGATCAACTCCCGGTTGATGACCCGCCAGGCATTGGCCGCGTTCAGCTCACGGCTGGCCAGAGCCCTGACAGCGACAGTCAGGGCCTGGGTTCCCGCATTTCCGCCGAGGGAGGAAACAATCGGCATCAGAACCGCCAGCGCAATCACCTTGGCGATCGTATCCTGGAAGACACCGACCACTGTCGAAGCCACGACGGAGGTCATCAGATTGATCAGCAGCCAGGGCAGGCGCGCCCGAACAATGCCGCCAATGTCCGCGTCACGCCCGGCGTCAGACACCCCGGCCAGGGCGAGGATGTCTTCTTCACTTTCTTCCTGGATGACGCCAACAATGTCATCGACGGTGATCTGACCCACCAGACGCCCGCCCGGCTCAATGACCGGGGCTGAAATCAGGTGATACTTGTTGAAAATATAGGCCACCTCTTCCTGGTCCATATCGACCGGGATTTCGGTAATCTGATCCATGATCTGGGCCAGAGGCGCATCGCGCGGCGTCATCAGGAGATGACTGACCGGAATTCCGCCTACAGGCTTGTGCGACGGGTCCACCACATAGATGTCGAAGAACAGTTCGGGAAGTCGCTCGGCCTCCCGGCGGAAATGATCGATCGTCTGGCCGACCGTCCAGAACTGGGGAGCCCAGACCACTTCCCGCTGCATCAGGCGGCCGGCGGTCTCTTCCTCATAGGACAGGGACGTTTCGATGGCGTTCCGGTCGCCCTCGGGCATGGCGGCCAGAACCTGGGCCCGCTTGTCGTCCTCCAGGTCCTCCACGACGTCGACCGCGTCATCGGAATCCATCTCGCCCAGTGCCTTGGCAAGGGTCGAGGACGGCAGTTGCTCGAGAATGTCTTCCCGGATTTCCGGGTCAAGTTCCGAGAGGATCTCGGCGAGGGCTTCAGGATCAAGGTGAGCGAGCACTTCCTCGCGATCACTCTGTGACAGGAAGCCCATCAGATCGGCGACATCGGCCGGGTGCAGGGCCGCGAGCAGTTCCCGCAGGCGTTCGGCGTCACCGCGATCGGCCGCATCGACCACCATGGCCACAAAGTCGGGGTTCAGGGCATAGTCTTCGCCAAGCGCCAAATCCTCCAGATCTTCGACAACCTCGGAGGTTGCGGTCAGATCAGGGACGAGGCGAGCATCTTCCAGGTGATCGGTGTCGCGGCTCATGCGGACCTTCCCCCCTTCCAGATGCGTCGACTCGTCGTTTCGTCAGCCTTGGCTAAGACCCTGTTTCACTGGTGCGGTCGAGAAGACTCGAACTTCCACGGGTTGCCCCACAGCGACCTCAACGCTGCGCGTCTACCAATTCCGCCACGACCGCGCGTGGTGAGCCGCGGGGCGTAGCAAAGCCCGAAGGGTTTGTGAAGCGCGATTACGAAGTGCTGCCCGCCATAAAGTCGTAGACATCAGCCGGGCCGGTGACAGAGATGGATATCCGCTCGTCATTTATCTGAATTTCACCGCGGGCAACGGGGTAGTTATTGGCCAGAATCCACACCTCATCATTGGCCGTCGCGTCGAGGGGAATCACCGCACCCCGGCCCATTTTGAGCAGCTGTGCCATGGGCATGGCGGCGCGTCCCAGGACGACGGAGATTTCAACCATGACGGAATTGACTTGATTCAAAACTATGGACCTACGAATTCTGCAATGAAAACAAGGCGAAAATCGCGACTCGGCTCACCGACCGTCATAGTGGCGCCGTTATGCTGAACCGGTCGTTAAACCCTGCCCTGCCCGCACCGGTTTTCGGACGGAAAGATGGATGTCCAGTTGAATGGGCTGTTTCATCGCAACCGGTTGGATATGCACGGGCTTTGGAAGTGATGGAAAAACGAGCCTCGGCCATCGCAGACGGGCGGGCTGAAGAACTTGTCTGGCTGCTGGAGCACCCGCCCCTCTATTCGGCAGGGGTTTCGGCAAAAACAGCCGACCTGCTGGACCCGGACCGGTTTCCGGTCTTCGAAACCGGGCGCGGTGGTCAATACACCTATCACGGGCCCGGTCAGCGGGTTGCCTATGTCATGCTGGACCTGACGGCCCGTGACCGCGATGTGCACCGGTTTGTGACTGCGCTGGAAACCTGGATCATTACGGCCCTTGGCGACTTCAACGTCGAGGGACATATCCGCGAAGGGCGTGTGGGTGTCTGGGTCGAGCGGAAGTCACCAGGTCTGCCGCCCCGGGAAGACAAGATCGCTGCCATTGGCATCAAGCTTCGCAAGTGGGTGTCCTTCCACGGTATCGCCCTGAACGTTGAACCCGATCTCGACCATTTCTCCGGGATCATACCCTGCGGACAGACTGCCCATGGGGTCACCAGTCTTGTCGACCTCGGGCTTCCCGTCTCCATGGACGAAGCCGACCATGCCTTGAAGGCCGGGTTCGAGAAGATTTTCGGGCCATGCATCGCGGCGGCTGCCCCCTAGAAAGGCCAAACCGGATTACCGCCGGAATGGTGGTGCCTAGACCAGCTCCAGCAGGACCTCATCAGCTGCCACGGAGTCCCCCGCAGCGGCCCCCACCGATTTGACGACGCCGTCACGCTCGGCCCGGATGATGTTCTGCATCTTCATGGCTTCGATCACGGCGACAGCCTCTCCGGCCCGCACGGTCTGGCCAGTGACAACGTCGAGGCTGACCACAAGGCCAGGCATGGGCGACAGGATCATCCTGGACGTATCGGCGGCCTTCTTGGGCGGCAGTTTGGCGTGCAGTTCCGCCGCCCGCGGCGAGAGCACCAAAACCCTCAGGCTGGCCGCCCTGTGGCGGATGACATAGCCCTCAGCAGCGGGCCTGACCGCACAGGTGAAGGCCACGCCGTCCAGTCTGGCGCGGAAGGTTGGATCTCCTGGCCGCCAGGCGATATCGCTGAGCACCACCGCGCGGTCGTCCTCAACCATGGTCATCCTGTATTCGCCGCCACCATTGGCCAGCTTCACATGGCGGGTCTGGGTGCCGGCGATTACCACCCATTCATCCCGCGCCAGATCGGGGGCGGTACGGCGGGTCTGGATCTGCTGCATGGCGCAGGCGACAGACGCCACCAGATCCTCTTGCACCTGGGTGGGCAAGGTGCCGTTGAAGCCTTCGGGGAACTCATCCTTGATATAGTTGGTCGACAGCTTGCCTGAGCGGAACCGCTCCTGATCCATCACCGCAGCCAGGAAGGGAATGTTCTGACCCAGGCCCTCAATGTGGAAGTCTTCCAGGGCCCGTCCCATGACGTCGATGGCCGCCAACCGGGTCGGTGCCCAGGTCGAGAGCTTGGAGATCATCGGATCGTAGAACATCGAAATCTCGTCGCCCTCACGAACCCCGGCATCATTGCGGACAATGGAGCCGTCGCTGAGCGTGCCTTCCTGCGGCGGGGCATAGCGGACCAGGCGGCCGATCGAGGGCAGGAAGCCGCGATAGGGATCCTCGGCATAGATCCGGCTCTCAATGGCCCAGCCCTTTATGGCCAGATCCCCCTGGCCAAAGGCCAGAGCCTCGCCATAGGCCGAGCGGATCATCTGCTCGACCAGGTCGACGCCGGTGATCAGCTCGGTGACCGGATGCTCCACCTGCAGGCGGGTGTTCATTTCCAGGAAGAAGAACGACTTGTCCTGACCGGCGACGAATTCCACCGTCCCAGCGCTGTCATAGTTCACGGCCTTGGCCAGGGCGACGGCCTGGGCGCCCATGGCGGCGCGGGTGGCCTCGTCCAGGAGGGGCGAAGGGGCCTCTTCAATGACCTTTTGATTGCGACGCTGGATCGAGCATTCCCGCTCAAACAGGTGAACCACATTGCCGTGCTTGTCGCCCAGCACCTGGATTTCGATATGCCGGGGGCTTTCGATGAACTTTTCGATGAAGATCCGGTCGTCGCCAAAGCTGGCCTTGGCCTCGGCCTTCACCGCTGGGAAGCCCTCCTCAACGTCCTTCTGGTTCCAGGCGACGCGGATGCCCTTGCCGCCGCCGCCAGCGGAGGCCTTGATCATCACCGGATAGCCGATGTCTTCGCTGATCTTGATGGCGTGGGCCGTGTCATCAATTTCGCCCACATGGCCGGGCACCACCGAGACATTGGCTCTGGCGGCGAATTTCTTGCTCTCGATCTTGTCGCCCATGGCCTCGATGGCGTGGGGATTGGGGCCGATGAAGACGATCCCCTCAGCCGCAAGGCGCTTGGCAAAGCCGGCATTCTCCGAGAGGAAGCCAAAGCCCGGGTGCACGGCCTGAGCACCGGTCTCACGACAGGCCGCCACGATCTTGTCTGCAACCAGATAGCTCTGCGCGGCGGGGGCCGGACCGATAAACACGGTCTCGTCGGCCATTTCCACAGCCATGGAGTCAGCATCGGCCTCGGAATAGACCACCACAGTGGCGATCCCCATTCGACGACAGGTCTTGATGATCCGGACAGCGATTTCGCCGCGGTTGGCGATCAGGATTTTCGTAAACATGGACCTCGACTTGGAACTGCTATGCCGATGCGACGGTGTAACCCTATGACGGGCGCTTTCGTAGAACAGACAAAGACTTTAGAGTGGACCACATGGACAAGCCAGCCGCCTCCCCCTCCGCATTTGATCTGACACCCCCCGACGCAACGGAACGCAAGCGCTTGGAAAGCGGCCTCAGCCGCGAAGAAGCCGACGTTCTACTGCATCATGGAACCGAAGCGCCATTCTGCGGCGGTCTTTTGGACAACAAGGAGGACGGCGTCTACTGCTGCCGCCTCTGCGGCCTGCCGCTGTTCAAGGCCAGGACCAAGTTCGAAAGCGGCACGGGCTGGCCCAGCTTCCACACCCCCTTCGAGCAGAGCCACGTGCTTGGGATCCGCGACACAAGCTATGGCATGGTGCGCATC
>CAIYSH010000070.1 GCA_903928755.1 uncultured Alphaproteobacteria bacterium
ATGGACGGTGAGCCCGGCCGGCTGGAGGGTGAGCTCGCGGCCCAGTCCATGATGGGCGGCCGACGCCTTGTGCGCCTGAAGCTGACTACAGAGAAAGTCGCCCCAGACAAGCTGGCCGCAGAAGCTGTCGCCCGCCATGCGGCCGGCGAGCTCAATCCCGAGGCCTTTTTCCTCATCGAGGCCGGGGCCCTGGGCAAGGACTCCAGCCTTCGGAAGGTTTGTGAAAAGTCTCCGGCCTGTGCAGTTATCCCCTGTTACGAGGATGAACCGGGTGACATTGCCCGGCTGGTCCGTGACAGCCTGACCCAGGACGGGGTGGGCCTGACAGCAGATGCCCTGGCCCTGTTTGTCGCCCGCATGCCCAAGGAGCGGGGGGTCGCGCGCCAGGAAATCGAGCGCCTGGCCCTGTTTCTGGGCCCGAAATCCGGCATGACGGCGACCCCGAAAGATCTTGAGACCTTCCTGGGGGTCGAACCGGAAGCCTCGCTCTCCGATGCCGCGGCAGACGCTTTTGGCGGTCGACTGGCCCAGGCGCAGCAGGGACTGAGACGGGCAGCCCAGGAAGGCGAGGCCGGGCCGGCGGCCGTCCGTGCCCTCGGGGCCTATCTGGGGCGACTGCGTCGCACCCTCACCCTGGCAAAGAGCGGTGCCGGCCTGCAGGAGGCGGCGAAGGCCTCGGGTGTATTCTGGAAGAGTGAGCGGGAGTTCCTGCGACAGGCCAGGTCCTGGACCCTGGCAGAGCTGGACCGTATCCAGCCTGATGTCCTGGCGGCGGACCGGGCCTGCAAGACCACCGGGTCCCCGGATCATCTGATTGCCGAGCGGCTGGCCCTGCAGATCGCGGGCCGTGCCCGGAAACTCGGGCTCTGAGCCAGGACATCCTGGCCATCGTCGATACTCCTGCCCCTTGACGGGGTCTGCCCGCCACGGCCCAGGTCTAGGCCAGGGCGTTGATCTTGCCGGCATCCCGATCCCGGCCCTCTGACCACTTTGCCAGGGTGTGCAGCAAGTCAGACGGGCTTATCGGCTTTCCGATATGGTCATCCATACCGGCTTCCAGGCACTTTTCGATCTGTTCAGGCAGGACATTGGCCGTCATGGCGATGACTGGCGTTGTCTGCGCCGCCGGTGTGTCTGTGGCCCGGAAGGCCCGGGTCGCACTGAGCCCGTCCAGTATGGGCATATGCACATCCATCAAGACCATGTCGAACCTGCGAGCGGCCAGGGCCTCAAGGGCCGCCTGCCCATTCTCGGCCGTTTCGATTTCGACCTCGAAGCCGTGCAGCAGGGTCTGGACCAGCTCCCGGTTCACGGCGACATCTTCCACAAGCAGCAGGCGCAGCGGGTGCTCAGGCCCCTGCGGTGCCGGGGGTTCGGGCACCACCTCCAGACAGTCGGTCCAGGGCAGGGTCACTTCGAACCAGAAAGTGGATCCCTTTCCCGGTTCGCTGAAGGCCCCGATCTCTCCCCCCATGAGGTCTATGGTCCTGCGACAGATGGCCAGTCCCAGACCTGTCCCGCCGTATTCCCGGCTGACGGAAGCATCAGCCTGGGTAAACCGGTCGAAAAGGGTTTCAATCTGATGGGGTGAAATCCCTATGCCCGTGTCCGCGACCTCGATCCTCAACCGGTCGTGAAGGTCATCTGAAGAGGATTGCTGAACCCGCACCGTCACGCCACCGGCGTGGGTGAACTTCAGGGCATTGGAGACCAGATTGAGCAGGACCTGACGGATCTTGCTGTCGTCGCCCACCAGGGGCCGGATCGTCCCCTGGGTTTCCAGGCTGGTCCAGATGTCCCTGGATTCGGCCTGACCGGCCAGAAGGTCCAGCACGGCGCGGGGCGGAGCGGCCGGGTCGAAGGCATGGGTCTCAAGCTCGACCCCGCCCGCCTCGAGTTTCGAGAAATCCAGAATCCCGGAGACCAGCTCAAGCAGGGTCACACTGGCTGAATGGACCAGACCGACATAGCGACGGTCATCCTGGGTAAGGCGGTCAGAGCGCCTGAGGATTTCGGAGAAGCCGACAATGGCGTTCAGGGGTGTCCGAAGCTCATGGGTCATGTTGGCCAGGAAGTCAGACTTGGCGGCTGCGGCATCCTCTGCCCGTCGCCGGGCTTCCACCAACTGGGTCTCAAGCGTCTTGCGGCCTTCGATCGGGCGCGACACCGTCAGGACCTTGCTTGGACCCCCGAGTTCATCTGGCGGCACCAGGCTGAAACTGGTTTCCATCCAGATATACTGGCCGTCATGGTGACGGATCCGGTACTGGTGGGTCATCTCGCCGCCGGTCCTGACGAATTTCGCGATCTCGCCAGGGAGCCATTTGCTGTCTTCCGGGTGAAGGCTCTCGTGCTGGGCTTTGAGGAACCACTCATCCGGCGTATAGCCGAGGACCTTTCCGAGGGACGGGGAAACATAGAGTTTCTGTCCCGTGGTTTCGGTCATCGAAATCACATCCGTCAGATTGTCGGCCAGAACCCGGTACTTGCCCTGGGACGCTGCCAGTTGTTCCTGCGCCTCGTCGAACTTCCGCCGCGCGGCCACGGCCCGGAAAACGCCATCCATGGAAAAAGCCAGGGCCAGGCCCAGAAAACCGACCAACGGGGGCCGGCTCAGGCTCAGGGGGTTGGGTCCAAGGGCGACAAAAACCAGCATGGCCAGACCTGGCAATGCGCCCCCGACCACAAAGCCGAGTGGAGATTGATAGGCGTTGGTCTGGGTAAAGAAGATCACGGACAGCCAGAGTATGACTGCGACGGTCGCGCCTTCAGGCGTGCCGCTGACCCACAGCAAGCCCCCAATGGTGAACCAGACGGCGCAGCCAGTGATCAGACTGGCCAGGTAGGCCGCGCGCATGGCCCGGGTCCCGGTTTCGCCGCGACCCTGCCTGTAGCTGACCACCCAGGAAAAGCTTTCCTGGACGAAGGTCGCACAAAGCCAGATCGCGCCGGTCATGACCGGAACCATCTGTATGGCCAGGCCGGCAACAAGAACACCCAGCACAAGGCGGATCTTCTGGCTGTCAAACGACTTTGCTGCCAGCTCGTCTATGCCGTCATCGAGATAGTTCAACAGGGGTCTACCTCCCGCATTACAACCTCAGGCTAGGTCAAATGCGTTTCCACCCCGTTACTGGTCCCCATCACCCGGGTGGCGGGATCACATCGCGCTTTCCGGCGTGATTGGCCGGGCTGACAACGCCCTCATTCTCCATCCGCTCAATAAGCGAGGCGGCCCTGTTGTAACCGATCTGCAGCCGACGCTGGACATAGGAGGTTGACGCCTTGCGATCGCGCAGGACTACGGCCACGGCCCGGTCATAGAGATCATCGCCCGATCCACCTTCCTCGCCAAAGGCCCCGCTGCCCTCCTCGCCCTCGTCATCGCCGCCGGCGGTGATTTCCTCGAGATACTGGGGCTGGCCCTGATCCCGCAGGAATTTCGCGACGGCTTCCACCTCCTGGTCGGAGACAAACGGGCCGTGCAGTCGGGTGATCCGTCCGCCGCCGGCCATGTAGAGCATGTCGCCCTGACCCAGCAGCTGTTCTCCACCCTGTTCTCCGAGAATGGTCCGGCTGTCGATCTTGGAGGTGACCTGGAAGGAGATCCGGGTCGGGAAATTGGCCTTGATCGTCCCGGTGATGACGTCCACTGACGGGCGCTGGGTGGCCATGACCAGGTGGATGCCGGCAGCGCGGGCCATCTGGGCCAGACGCTGGACGGCCCCTTCCACATCCTTGCCTGCCACCATCATGAGGTCGGCGACCTCATCGATGACAACGACCAGGTATGGCATGGGCTTCGGATCGATCCGTTCGCTCTCGTAGATCGGCCGCCCGCCGTCGTCGAAGCCGGTCTGAACCGTCCGCTCGAAGTATTCACCCTTGGCCGCCGCTTCCCTGGCCCGCTCGTTATAGGAGGCAACATTGCGGACGCCGATCTTGGACATCATCCGGTAGCGGTCTTCCATTTCCCGCACCGTCCACTTCAGCGCGACAATGGCCTTCTTGGGGTCGGTCACCACCGGGGTCAGCAGGTGCGGGATCCCGTCATAGACGCTGAGCTCCAGCATCTTGGGATCGATCATGATGAACCGGCACTGCTCCGGTGACAGGCGATAGAGGATGGACAGGATCATGGCATTGACCCCGACGGATTTCCCGGAGCCCGTCGTCCCTGCGATCAGCAGGTGGGGCATTTTCGACAGGTCGGCGATATAGGGCTCGCCGCCGATGTTTTCTCCCAGCGCCATGGGCAGGGCCTGGCTGGACTTTTCGTATTCGGCACTGGCCAGCAGATCCCGGAGATAGACGGTTTCGCGCCGGGCATTGGGCAGCTCTATGCCGATGGCATTGCGTCCGGCAACAACCGCAACACGGCAGGCTGCAACACTCATCGACCGCGCAATGTCATCGGCCAGGGCCACAACCCGGGCAGACTTCACCCCGGCCGCAGGCACCAGTTCATAGAGGGTGACGACGGGGCCGGGGCGGATCTGGTCGATCTGACCCCGCACACCAAACTCGGCCAGCACGCTCTCCAGCAACTGGGCGTTCTGGCGCAGGGCACCTTCGTCAAACTGGGCCGCGCGGGGCTTGGGTTTGGCCAGCATGGCGAGTTCCGGAAGGGCAAACCCCCCGGGCCGAACAAAGTCGAAGGCCCCCTGGGCCTCCCTCTGTTCGCGACCGGAGTCCCTGAGGGGGGCCTTGGGGCCCTTGATGGCCACAGGAATGACATCGCGGTCGACCGCTGTCCCCAGCAGGGGTGGAGGATCGTCATTCCCATGCGCGGTATCGACTTCCCTGACGGGCGCCACAGTCTTGCGGACCGGGGGGGTGCGTTTCGGTGGCAGGGGCGGCTGGACCTCATCTGCAAGGGATTTCGGCCTGGGCCGCAGACCTTCGGCCAGACTTTCACCCAGGGCGAACATGTCGCCCCGCTTGACACCAAAGGCATATCCAATCGCCCAGACAGCAACCCCGCCATACAGCACGGCCGCAAAAACCCTGGCATAGGGCAGGTGGGCATAGGCCAGGAGGCTGGAGGTGGTGCCGAGCAGGCCATCGCCCCAGAATCCTCCAAGGCCCCTCGCCAGAGGCCAGGCCGATGGCGCCGAAGGGGCTGACAGCAGGGCTGCAAGGGCAATCAGGCCCACGGCCCCGAAGAGCGCCCGGATCCTGACCAGCCTCCGGGTTTCATCGGGCCTGGCGGATACGGCCCTGTAAAGTCCGAGAAGGATCATCAGCAGGGCCGCGACCCCTGCAGAAAGGCCTATGGACTGGATCCAGATGTCTGCCAGGGTCGCCCCGGGAACCCCCATGGCATTGCCCACCTGGTCTGGTGAGACGGCATTCAGACTGGGATCGGCCACATTGTAGGTCGCCAGGGCCATGGCCAGAAAAAGGCCACTGACGGCAACCATGCCGCCACGCAACCGGGCTGTGGTCGGATGTCTCCAGGCCAGACTGGCGATGTGGAGCATCAGATCCAGTCCTGTCTTCCGCGCCGCTCGCGCCATGCCCCAAATACCCTCCGAACCGTTCGGCCCAAGTCTAGGCTCCAGAGGGTTAAAGGGCGTTTACCGTGATCCCTTCCCTTGCGTCCCCGCCCCCGGCGGGTGGCGTGGTCGACCAGACCTTCCCTTCTGTTCAGGTCATGCCGGGCCCATTCCCGTCAGCCGCCTTCGTCTTACGGGACAAAAAGGGCTCTAATTCAACAAGCTAGAGCATGTTGTCATCCGAAAACCGGTTCCCACTTTTCGGAACATGCTCTAGAGATCACAGCATGTGGAGCATGCCGCGAAGCCTTTTGAAGATTGTCGCCGGGGTCCTTGCGGCGTGTGCCCTGACGGGCCTTGTCCTGGGATTCCAGGGGGCACCGCGAAAGGGCCGCCTGCCGGGCGAATCCGTCAAGGGCGAGAGCGCCGAGGCCCTGAACGCAACCGATGTGACGCCCTTTGTGGAGGACGCCCCGCCCCCACCTCCTGAGGAGAAGGCACCCGAGGAGGTCAAGAAGGACGAGGTGGACCCTGCCGAGGGCTTGCCTCCGGATGCCACGGCGGTTCAGCCGACAGCACCGGTCAAGCCTGCCGTCGAGGACAAGGTTGGCGAGATCCTGGAGGGCGCGACACCTCCGCCCCAGGATGATCCGCCCCATTAGGGCCCAGGATGAACTGATGACGGTCGGGTCAGTTGTGCCTTCAGTCTGCCCGTGTCCCGAGCCCGTCACCCCAGTCCAGTCGCCGCGCGATGGCATAGTCTGACCGGTCGCGTCGGGCGATCTGCCTCTGCCTGCATGCGCCGTCGGTCGTGCAGACCTTGAACTCCAGGGCGATCTTTGACTGCCGCGGGGGGGCCAGTATGCGATCTTCAGCCGGGCGAAGGTGGCGGTCGGCACGGACGGCCACCAGATAGATGAACTTCTCGTCCTCGAACGGCCGGTCAGCCCCCTTGGCCTGGCGGTGCTCCCGGGACCTGGGCAGGCGCTGGACAAAATGGCACCAGTCAGGTGCGATGACCGGACAGGACAGATCATGGGCGCAGGGGGCGGCAATCACAGCCCCCAGGGCCGTCAACCTTTCCCGCGCCAGCTTGATGCGGGTCCATCCCTCGACGGAGCCGGGCTCCACCAGGACCAAGGCGCCCGTGCAGGCCGCCCAGAGGTTCGAGACCAGGTCCGGGACCTTGTCCTGGGCCATTTCTGCCAGCACATAGCTGGCCATGACCAGGTCGGCCTCCGGCAGGGTCTGGACTTGTGTCAGGTCTGCCAGGCGGTGCTCTGCCTGCGCCAGGGCGGGCGCTCCGGAGGCGGCAAGCCGTGCCGCGAGATCCAGGAAAATCCGGCTGGAGTCCAGAAGCACGGCGGTTTCCAGACTGGTCCAGATCGATGTCGCCGCCCAGCCTGCGGCACCGGGACCCGCCCCGGCGTCGAGCAGGGACCTTGGCGCAAAATCGATGAGCCGGTCATCGGCTTCCGACAGGGCCCTTGCCACGGCAGCATAGGTGGCCGGCAGGCGGGCGGCGGCATAGGCGGCCGCATCCTCGGCCGTGCGGATCACCACCTTGGACCCCTGTCCGGCGCGATAGCCTGCGGACATGGCCGCCGCCCGTTCCGCCAGACCAGACCGCCCAACCCCCTGCAGCAGGCTGTCAATGCCCTGACGAAGGGCTGGCGGCAGGTCCGGGTTCAAGGCGTTGCGACCTAGAGGGCCCGGTTGCTGACCAGATCATCCACCACGGAGGGATCTGCCAGGGTGGTGGTGTCGCCCAGGTTGGACAGGTCGTTCTCGGCAATCTTGCGCAATATGCGGCGCATGATCTTGCCCGAGCGGGTCTTGGGCAGGCCCGGCGCGAACTGGACAATGTCCGGCGCGGCAAAGGGCCCGATTTCCCGGCGCACCCAGCCCTTGAGCTCGGCCTGCAGGATGTCGGTGGGCACCACATCGGCCTTGAGGGTGACGAAGCAGTAGATGCCCTGGCCCTTGACGTCGTGCGGATAGCCGACCACGGCGGCCTCGGCGACATTCTCGTTGGACACCAGAGCGCTCTCGATTTCCGCCGTGCCCAGCCGGTGGCCGGAGACATTGATCACGTCATCCACCCGGCCAG
>CAIYSH010000071.1 GCA_903928755.1 uncultured Alphaproteobacteria bacterium
TCCAACTTGTTTTTGAAGCGGGCGGGCACTTCGTCCAGGTGGGCATAGACGGCGTCCAGCGAGCCGTATTTTTGCAGCAGGTCGGTGGCGGTCTTTGAATGATACTTCGGCAGCTCGACCTCGGCGTCGATCTCGGCGATCGCCTCCAGCAGCTTGCGCAGGGGAGTGTTCTTGCGGGCCGTGGCCCAGTTGGCGATCTTGGCCACTGGCCTGGCCATCCTGCCGTTGCGGTCGGTCTGGCCCAGCTGGTCGCGGACGAAATCGCGCTCTCCTGCCCGGCGCTTGGCAGCCCGGTAACGCAGGATCAGGTGGGGAATGTCGATGTCGAATTCGTGCGGTGGCACATAGGGACATTTGGTCAGGAAGCACATGTCACACAGGGTGCAGGCCTCATCGACCTTGGCGTAATCGGCCTTGTCGACGCTGTCGAGCTCACCGGTCTTCGACTCATCGATCAGGTCGAACAACCTGGGGAAACTGTCGCACAGATTGAAGCATCGGCGGCAGGTGTGGCAGACGTCGAACTGTCGCTCCATCTCCTTCTCGACGGCCGCCAGATCGTAATAGGCTTCGTCCTGCCAGGCGATCGGATGACGAAAGGGCGCATCCAAGCTGCCCTCGCGCGAAGGCGCTTTGGGGGTGTCGGCCATGGTGACCTCCAGTTCGAGCGGGAAAGAGAAGGAACCGCCGCTGGATTCCGCGGCGGGTGGAACGCCCCTCGCCTTGCGGCGAAGGGCGAACGGTCAGTCCTAGTCCAGGGAGTCCAGGGCGCGCTGGAAGCGGCCGGCATGGGACTTTTCAGCCTTGGCGAGGGTTTCGAACCAGTCAGCGATTTCCTCGAAGCCTTCTTCACGCGCCGTGCGCGCCATACCCGGATACATGTCTGTGTATTCGTGGGTCTCACCGGCAATGGAAGCCTTGAGATTGTTGGAGGTTCCGCCGATCGGCAGGCCGGTGGCGGGATCGCCGACTTCTTCCATGAATTCCAGGTGGCCGTGGGCGTGGCCGGTTTCACCTTCGGCGGTGGAGCGGAACACGGCGGCAACGTCGTTATAGCCTTCCACGTCAGCCTTCTGCGCGAAATACAGATAACGGCGGTTGGCTTGGCTTTCGCCGGCAAAGGCGGCTTTCAGGTTTTCCAGGGTCTTGCTGGCGGCGAGGCTCATCGTCTTCTCCGGTTTGGGGTGACCGCGCGCGGGCGCGGCTGACGGCTGGCTTCTAGGGTATTCCATCGCATAGACCCAATCAAAATAATCTATGCTGATCATCGATTTTATCTATGATCAGAGGTCTGTTGACCTGACCGCCTCGATGGCGATGCTGTCGGCATGCAACTGACCCTGCCCTCATCCCTTTACCGCGACCCCGAGGCCTATGCCCTGGACCGCAAGGCCGTCTTTGCCGCCGGCTGGCAGTTCCTGGGCCATGAGAGCGAAATCGCCGGGGCCGGCGATGTCCTGGCCGGGGACATGGCCGGCTGGCCGGTCCTGGTAGTCCGCACACCGGAAGGCGGGCTCAAGGGGTTTCACAATGTCTGCCGGCACAGGGCCGGACCGCTGGTTCCGGATGGGGCCAGCCACTGCGGAGGCGAGCTGACCTGCAGGTATCATGGCTGGCGATATGCCCTCGACGGTCGCCTGCGCAGCGCCGTGGACTTCGGGGCCGCCGAGGGCTTTGACCCCCGGGCCTTCGGGCTCTTTCCCGTGACCGTGGACCTGTGGCGGGGCTTCATCTTCGTCAATGTCGACGGCAAGGCGGGTCCGCTGTCAGAGCTGACCGCGCCGCTGGACGGTCTGTTCGATGCCCATGGGATCAAGGCCGGCCCGGCCACCCTGCGCCGCAGCCACGACCTGGACTGCAACTGGAAGACCTATGTGGAGAACTATCTGGAAGGTTATCACATCCAGGCCGTCCATCCGAAACTGGCCGCCGAGGTCAACCCCGCCACCTACCGTGTCCGCATGACGGGATCGGCGGCGGTCCACGAGGTGGAAACCCTCAGTGGGGTCAATGACGGGCTCTGGGTCTGGCTCTGGCCCAACCTCGCCTTCAACGTCTACCGTTACGGGCTGATGGTCGAGCACATGCGCCCCCTCGGCCATAACCGGACGAGGCTGGACTATCTTTACTTCTTCGACCCGGCCACGGCAGACATGGCGGCCGTTCTCGAAACCTCCGATGGCCTGACCTTCGAGGACAAGGAAATCTGCGAGGCCGTCCAGCGCAATCTGGATGCCGGGGTTTACGAGGTCGGAGTCCTGTCCCCCCGGCACGAGGACGCGGTCGCCTGGTTCCAGTCGCAGATCGCCAGGCTCCACGGGTGAAGCTGTCGCCAAAAGCCGGCAAGCTCGGGGTTCTGGCGGCAATCCTGCTGACGGCCGGAAACATGATCGGCTCGGGGGTCTATCTCCTGCCGGCCACCCTGGGGGCCTATGGCTCCATCACAATCCTGTCCTGGATCATAGCCAGTTCCGGCGCCCTGATCCTGGCCCTGGTTTTCGGCCTGCTGGGGGTCTTGCGGCCCACGGGAGACGGGGTGGTGGCCTATGCCGGTCAGGACCTGCACCCGGCGCTGGGCCATGTGAGCTGGTTCGCCTACTGGCTGAACTGCTGGATCGGCACCACGGCCATTGCCGTCGCCGCCGTGGGCTACCTGGCCTATTTCATCCCGGTACTGGCCGCCCCCGGCCCGGCCCTGGTGGCCGTGCTGATCTCGATCTGGCTGGTCACCCTGGCCAATCTGGTGGGGCCACGCCTGGTGGCCAGGATCGGCGGCGCCACCCTGCTGCTGGGTCTGGCGCCCATCATCCTGGCCATGGGGATCGGCATACTGGCCTTTGACCCGGCACTGTTCCAGGCCTCGTGGAATGTCAGCGGCAAGCCCGACACCGCGGCCATGAGCCTGGCCGTCACCCCGGTCTTCTGGGCCTTTCTGGGGCTTGAGAGCGCCAATATCGCCGCCCGGGTGATCGACAATCCCCAGCGAAACCTGCCTGTGGTCGCGGTCGGCGGTGTCCTGCTGGCCGCAGCCGTCTATATGGCCGCCTCGGTGGCCATCATGGGCCTGATGCCCGCCAAAGCGCTGGCCGCCTCGACCGCCCCCTTCGCCGACGCCATAGCCCATATGGCCGGCCCCCTGGCCGCCGGGCTGGTGGCCTTCTGCGCCTTCGCCAAGGCCTCGGGTTCCCTCGGCGGCTGGGTCCTTCTGACCGCCGAGACCGGCCGGGCCGGCGCCCAGGCCGGCTATCTGCCGAAATTCGCCACCGACGCCCCAGAGGCGCCCCGCCGCACCCGGGACATCCTCGTGGCCGGCGTCCTGATGAGCCTGGCCAGCTGGGGCAGCATGTCGCCGACCCTGGGCAAGCAGTTCTCCCTGCTCATCAACCTGTCGGTCATGCTGTCCATGGTGCTCTACCTGCTCTGCGCGCTCAGCCTCTGCCGGGCGTCGCGAGATCAGGCCACAAAGCGCGGCCGGCTGGCGACCCTGGCCGTGGGCCTGGCGGGTGCAGGCTTCACCCTGTGGGTCATGGCCACGGCCGACCCGACCCTGCGGGGCCCGACGGTGATCGCCGTGGGGATCAGTCTGGGGCTATGGGGGGTGTCGAGGGTGAGGGCGCGGCCGATATAGATCGGCCTAGTGAAAGCTCGCCTGATAGCTCATGGCCGTCAGTGAGACGTGCGCCTCCAGCGGCGGGTAGAGCTCAAAGGCCCTTGGTTCGCGCGCGAAGTTCCACAGGCGGAAGAGACACCAGTCCTGCTGCCTCTGTTCCGCCACAGCCAA
>CAIYSH010000072.1 GCA_903928755.1 uncultured Alphaproteobacteria bacterium
CCAGTTCTCGAAGCGTTAAAGCCGCGCGGGATTTCGTGCAGGACAGGGGCGCTTCGGGAAACCGGAGCGCCCTTTTTCTTTTGCGGTCGATTTTGAGGATCAGGCCATGACCCATACGGTTTTCATTGATGGCGAGGCTGGGACCACCGGACTGCAGATACGTGATCGTCTGGCCGGTCGCGCAGATCTTCAGATCATTTCCATCGCCCCGGAGAAGCGCAAAGATCCGGAGGCCCGGGCTGAGTTGCTGAACGCCGCCGACGCCGTCGTGCTGTGCCTGCCGGATGCCGCGTCCAAGGAAGCTGTCAGTCTCATCACCTCAGGCAAGGTGAAGGTTATCGACGCCTCCACGGCCTATCGCGTGGCGTCGGGATGGACATACGGATTTCCTGAAATGGATGCTGACCAGCGGGCAGCCATCCGCGCTTCAACCCGGGTCAGCAATCCAGGTTGCTATCCTACGGGCTTCATAGCCCTGATGCGCCCCTTGGTCTCGGCCGGTCTGATCCCGGACGGCTATCCAGTCACGGTGAACGCCATTTCCGGATATTCCGGCGGTGGCAAGGGGTTGATTGAAGAATTCGAAGCCGACCCGACTTCTGGAACCTGCGATGCCTTCCGGCCCTATGGAATGACCCTGGTACACAAGCATCTTGCGGAAATGCAGTCCTATGCCGGCATTTCCCATGCGCCGGTCTTCGCGCCCTCTGTGGGACGTTTCGCTCAGGGGATGATCGTCGAGGTTCCTCTCCACCTCTGGGCCCTGACCGAGAAACCCAAACCGTCAGATCTGCGAGACGTCCTGGCCAAGGCCTATGACCGGGAAGCTTTCGTTTCGGTGGCAAGTGCTGCTGAATGTGAGCGCCTGCAGCAGGCGAGGGCTGGGGCAGGTGGCTATGTTCCCGAACTTGACCCGGAATGCCTGCGCAACACCAACCGGATGACCCTCTACGTCTTCGGAAATGTCGAGCGTCAGCAGGCCCGACTGGTGGCGGTGCTGGATAATCTCGGCAAGGGGGCTTCCGGCGCGGCCGTGCAGAACCTGAACCTGATGCTTGGCTTGCCGGAGGGCGAGGGGTTGTGACCCTGCGGCCGGGCAGGCCGGAGGATGCGGCGGCCATCGCCCGGGTTCATCGTATGGCCATGCGCGTCTCGCTGAGTTTCCTTCCCGAGCTGCACACGCCGGAAGAAGACCTGGGGTTCATGCAAAACCGGTTCATGCCGTCGAATGAGGTCTGGGTGGCGGAAGTTGATGGCCAGGTGATGGGGTATATCGGCTTCCATGCCGGCTGGATCGATCATCTCTATATCGCACCCGACCACCAGGGCCGGGGCCTCGGTTCACAGCTTCTGGACAAGGCGCTGGAGGATGGCGGGGAGCGACGCCTCTGGACATTTCAGCAGAACACGCGCGCCCGGGCCTTTTACGAGCTTCATGGCTTCCAGGCTGAGACCTTTACGGACGGCGAGGAAAATGAAGAGAAGACACCAGACGTTCTTTATTTTCGACCAGGTGCGACCTGGACGGCAGAGATCTTGTAACCTAAGCCGTTTTTGGGCGTAATCCTGATCATGGATACTTCTATGCACATGAACCGCCGCCGCCTGCTGACCAGCGCCCTTGCGATCAGCGCCTCCCTCTCGCCCCTGGCCGCCTTGGCGGCGGACACATTCGCTGAGTCACCGTGGCGGAAGATCTCGGATGCGGACTGGAAGAAACGGCTGCCGGCTCAGGCCTATGGCGTCCTGCGTCGTGAGGATACGGAAAGGCCTGGGTCGAGCCCCCTGCTGAATGAACACCGCAAGGGAACTTTTGTCTGCCTGGGGTGCGACCTGCCGCTTTTCAGGTCCGATGCCAAGTATGACAGCGGCACGGGCTGGCCCAGCTTTTTCATCGCCATCAAAGGGGGGCTGGCCACGAAGACCGACTTTGCCATCGGTCTCCCGCGGACTGAATACCATTGCGCCCGTTGCCTGGGGCACCATGGCCACCTGTTTGATGACGGCCCGCGTCCGACCGGTCTGAGATATTGCAGTAACGGTGCCGCCCTGAAGTTTATCCCGGCCTGATTGCCCTCTTCGCCAGGCCTTATTAGGGTCCGCCCGCGTGGGGCAGAGGGTGTGAACTGTGGGCAGGTTGTATTTGGCGTTGGCGGCGGGGCTGCTTCTGACCTTGAGCGCCTGTGCGCCCCAGGTGGCAGACCTCGATGCGGACCGCATGGGACGGACGACCATTGACGCCATCCAGCGGGCAGACTGGCCTGCGATTGACCGCAGCCTTGCACCTGCCTTTTTCGCCGATCCTGCACATGCGACGCGCATTGAAGACGCCCGGGCTGTTTTCCCTGCGGATCCACCCTGGTCGATCAAGCTGATCTCTTCAGACAAGACCGTCGTAAAAGGGCAGTGGGACCGGTCAAACCTGAGCTATCTCTATACTTTTCCGGCAAAGCGCGTGGTCATCGATCTCCAGGTGGAGCAAGCCGGGTGGCGGCGAATCTATGATCCGGTCCGCGGACGTCCCATACCTGTTGACAGGGTCGAACAGATCGAACCGCCCAAGCCAGAACCAGACGCAAGGCCTTACAAGGTTGGAAAAGTCTTCAGGCTGGTGTCGATCACAGCCATTGAAGTGACCGCCGAAGATGACGCCCAAAGTCGGTTCTTCGGCCCCAGGAAAACGGCTGGACAGTGGGCCTTTGGAGTTGCCACCCTTGCGACCCCCATCTTCATGATCGCGGCCATGCTGCAAGCCTTACGGGCGCGACACCTGCCGTGGCGGCTGGTCTGGATGTTGGGGGCTTTCGTTGGAGTCGGGACGGCCTGGATGGACTGGAGGCTGGGTTCCCTGCGTGTTGTCGCCGAACAACTCACCCTGTTCGGGTTTGGCTTTGAGCGAGGGGCATCGCCCTTGTCTCCATGGATGGTTCATACCACGGCACCGATCGGTGCCGTGGTGGTCTTTATCCGGGTGCTGGTTTTCAAGACTAGGACGTGACCTTCACATAGGATCCGGGCGCATCTTCCAGGGGTTTGAGGGGGCCATTGGCGGGGTCTCTGGCCGGCACCAAGCCGCCGGACCTCTCCTTCAGCCAGGCTGCCCAGTGCGGCCACCAGGACCCGGGCGTCTCGACGGCATTCGCCATCCAGGATTCGACAGAGTCGGGCAGGGCAGGATTGGTCCAGTGCTGGTACTTCTTGGCAACTGGCGCATTGATCACGCCGGCTATGTGGCCGGAGCCTGAAAGGGTGAAGGTAACAGGCCCCCCAAACAACCTTGCGCCGCGATAGACCGATCTGGCCGGGGCGATGTGGTCTTCCTTCGAGGACTGGACATAGACGGGCGTCTTGACGGTGGAAAGATCCAGCTTGATCCCGTCCATGACGAGTTCGCCCCTTGCCAGGGCATTTTCACCGTAAAACTTCCGGAGATAGAACAGGTGCAGGGCCTTTGGCATGCGGGTCTGATCCGAGTTCCAGAACAGCAGATCAAAGGGTTTGGGCTCCTTGCCCATCAGGTAATTGTTGACGAAAAAGGACCAGATCAGGTCGTTTGACCGCAGGATGTTGAAGGTATCGGCCATGGACTGGCCGCGCAGCACACCCCCCTCGGCATCCATCATCTGTTCGAGATCCTTCAGCCATTCCTCGTTGGTGAAGAGCAGGAGGTCTCCGGCTTCAGAGAAATCCTGCTGGGCCGCGAAAAATGTGGCGGACTGGATGCGCTCGTCACCCTTGGCCGTCATGTGGGCCAGGGTCGAAGCCAGCAGGGTGCCGCCGATGCAGTAACCCACCGTATTCACCCGATCGACGCCCGCTTGCTGCATGGCTGCGGCGGTGCCCTCGTATATGCCCTGCCGCATGTAGTCTTCGAAGGTCTTGGCGGCGAGGGCCTGGTCCGGATTGACCCATGACGCCACGAAGACCGTAATGCCCTGATCCGTAAGCCACCGGATCATGGAGTTCTCGGGGCGCAGGTCCAGAATGTAGAACTTGTTGATCCAGGGTGGGAAAATCACCAGCGGGATCTCATGGACCTGCGGCGTCGACGGGGTGAACTGAAGGAGCTGGATGATTTCGTTCTGGAAGACGACCTTTCCAGGTGCCGTGGCGACGTTCTCCCCGATCTTGAACATGTCATAGTCGGTCTGGCTGATCGACAGCTGGCCGCCGCCGCGGGTCAGGTCCTCTGCAAAATTTTCCATGCCTTTAAGCAGGCTCTCGCCCCGACTGGCTACAGCCTCGCGAAGGGCGGCCGGATTGGACACCAGAAAGTTGGAAGGCGCGAAGGCGTCTGTGAGCATTTTCATGAAGAACTCGACCCGACGCTTGGTCATGGGCTCCACGTCCTCCACCTCGGACACCAGGGCATTGAGCCAGTTTGAGGTGACAAGATAGGACTGTTTGATCGCATCAAAGACCGGGTTTTCACTCCAGTCCGGGTCCAGGAAGCGCTTGTCACCCTTTTGAGGTTCAACAATCGGGGCGACGGTTTCTCCAGCGGCCCGCCGTCCCGCGGACTGCCAGAGCTCCAGGTATTTCTGGAAGAGTTCGGCCTGGGCCCGGACCAGCCGTTCTGGTCTGGCGGAGAGCCGCCCCAAGACTTCGGTGAGCGCTGAACCCACGTGGAAGGGGTCCGCCGACAGGGCGGCGGGTCGTTCGGCCTGTCTCAAGGCCGCTTCGGCAATCGCGCCCTGAGCGGTTACGGCAGCACGGGCGAGATTTGCCGAGAGCTTTTCGACAATGGCCATCTGCTCGGCCGACAGGCGCTGAGGGTCAAAAGCATTTGCTGCTCCAGGCCCCTGTTCGACACCCGGGTTTGCCTTGGGTTCCGGTGGCACCTGGAGCTTGGCTTTCAGGGGCCTGGCTTTCTGGGGTTTTGATTGCTTGGGTTTGGTCTGCTTGGGCGTCGCCGGTTCAGCTTTTGACTTGCCGGATTTTCTGGGCCTGGCCGCCTTGGAGTCTGACCTTGCTGATTTGCTGTCTCGCGCAGACATGCTGGTTATCCCTGGTTTGCAGCAGGCTGGCAGCCCGCGCTCTTTCTTCAGATGCAATCATGGCATAAGACCGGCACTGAAATGAACGAGTCCAAGAGAATTTTCTCGACCCGGGTCGGACCCAGGGCCACAGCCCTTGCGGTGTCATGTCTTTTATCCTGTGGGTGCACGTCCCTGCAGCCCGCTTCCTCTGACAAACCCCTGGCTCCGGAAGTCGCGGCGATCAGTCGTGCTGGCAGGGCCTATCCCGAGTTTGCCGATATTCCGCCCTTGCCGACGAATCTCCGGCCGATCAAGGCCTGGGGCATTGCAGCCCGGGACAGCGAGTCCGCGCGTCTGGCACTTGAGCAGGCGACAGCCGAAAACACCTGGACGCTGTCCGGGACAGAGGCCTTTGCGGCGAAGGCCATTCGCGATGCGGGCCCGGTCCGGGCCAGTCTTGCATCAACGACCCTGGCAACGGAAGCCTATGTCCGGGACCTCCGGCGGCGAGCTACGCCGCCCCCGCCGCCCAGGAGATAGGGGCCTGCGGGGGCTAAAAGCCTTGAACCCGCTTGGCGTCGGCCGGA